>NZ_JADYXE010000079.1:0-10518 GCF_015864465.1 Pseudoalteromonas sp. SWN29 | reverse complement strand
CAAAAGATGATAAGGGTATTGTGAAGCAACCAAAAGATCGGTCAACCGATCAAAAATACCTTAACTGATCGGTGTTAGCTAAATAGCCGCTCTATTATTTTTAATTTACCTAGTAAATTAAGCGCTTAACGACGCCATATCGATAACAAAACGATATCGTACGTCAGATTTTTCCATACGCTGGTATGCAGTGTTAATTTCGTCAATGTTGATCATTTCGCACTCTGGTAGCACGTTATTTTCACCACAAAAGTCGAGCATTTGCTGCGTTTCTGCAATACCACCAATAAGTGAGCCTGCAATACGACGGCGACCCATTAACAGCGGCACCGTGTTTAGCTCTTCTACAGGGCCAACCTGTCCAACGATGATTAGTGCGCCGTCTATGTCTAATAAAGGAGTGTAGATTGAAAGGTCATGTTTAACAGGCACTGTATCGATAATTACATCAAAAGCCGACTGCGACTTTTTCATTTCATCATCGTTTGTTGAAACTAAGTAATGCTGGGCACCCAATTTAACGGCGTCTTCTTTTTTAGACTCACTACGCCCAACAACAGTAACAATTGCACCCATCGCTACGGCATTTTTAACCGCCATGTGTCCTAAGCCACCGAGGCCAACAACTGCAACACGGCTGCCTTTTTTAACGCCCCATTTATGAAGTGGAGAATACGTAGTAATACCTGCACATAATAGAGGTGCAACGCGTGAAAGCTCTAAATTCTCTGGAATTGAAAGTACGAACTCTTCTCGTACAACCACACTTTTAGAATAACCGCCTTGGGTCATTTCGCCGGTTTCTCTATCTTTACCTGCATAAGTGCCAACCATACCCTCTCGGCAAAATTGCTCTTCGTTGTTGTCGCACTGATCGCAACTTTTGCATGAATCAACCATGCAGCCCACGCCAACAGTATCACCTTGCTTATATTTTCTAACGTCGCTGCCTACCGAAACAACTTTACCAATAATTTCGTGCCCGGGTACTAATGGGTAGTCACTGCCACCCCAATCATTTCGTACGGCGTGTAAATCTGAATGGCACACACCACAGTATAAAATTTCAATTTCTACATCGTTATTTCGTAAATCGCGGCGCTCAAAAGAAAATTCTGTCAGCTCAGAACCTTGGCTTTTTGCTGCATATCCTACTGTTTTCATAATAACTCCATAGTTTGTAAAAATTTAAGTCAAGTTCACATTAACGTACAAGCCGTGAATACAAACTGACGCTAAAAACAAAAAAGCCCAACAATGTTGGGCTTTAATACGCTAGTAACCTAATACAGGTTAAGTCGTTTTATTTTTCAAGTAAGGTATTTAATTCATTAATAATTGAATGAATGCGCTCGGCATTTTTACCTAAATCACTGCGCCCTACTCGTGATTTACTACGAATATCAACAAAACGTTGGCTGCCTTCATCTTTAATACGAATGACCACATCGTCTTTAAAACCAAACCATGTTGTTGTATCAGTCGCCTCAACAATACCCGTAGCCGTATTTGCACTTACTACAGCAAAACCAAGATTTTTAACTGCTTGCTCGCTTGCTGTCATTAAATCGGCTTTAGATTGTGCAAAGCTTAACGTTGTCAGCTCAGGGTATGCTTTGCGTTGCTGTGCTGCAATTTCTTCACCCGCGTATTCTACTGGGTTAGATGCATTTGCACGTAGTGGCGCAATTGCTACAAACTTTGGAGGGTTAACTAAATCGGTTGAAATGTCATGAATTACCGGTACGTCTTTAGCTTTGTTCATCATGTTAAGTGGCATAGCAATAGCCACAACCGAAAACACAAGTGCAATAACACCACTGCTTAGCGTTAATGTTTTACGCATAAATAACGCTTGTACTATAAGCAATACCAAAGCAGCGCCACCAGCGTAAACACCAAATTTAAAACCCGCAAATGCAGTGCTAAGTTCTACAATACCAAATTTATACAAAGGCCCTGGCAGTAGTACGAGTAAAAAAGCAATTAAACTAACTAAGCTCACTAAAATTTTCATTTTATGATTCCTATATTGTGTGTGATTTTTATTATTAAAACAGATAAGCACTATTAACGAGTAGCTTATACTGCTAACAAGTGCTTTTAGATTACTATTAGCGACTAATTACACAAAAAAGTCCAATGTTGTGTGATCAAAGTTGCTTAAATTAGGAAATATATCAACAAGCTCTGAGCTTGGCACACCAAACCACTGGGCTAATGTGGCAAAGTATTGCTCATTTGCAACACTAGGTATTAAACGTCCGCCACCGGTATCTTGTGGGCCGTCTAAATGTTGGGTTAGTAGCTCACCATATATATTTCCACCTTTTACAGCGCCGCCCATTACTATTTGATTTCCTGCCCAACCATGGTCAGTGCCATCGCCATTTGAGGTAAGCGTACGACCAAAGTCAGACATAGTAAACGCAGTCACTTTATCAGCCATATCAAGCTCTTTCATTGCGCTATCAAATTCACTTAACCCTTGAGCTAACGTATTTAATAAAGCAGGGTGCGTTGTTAATTGGTTGTCGTGCGTATCAAACCCACCCATAGAAACAAAAAACACTTGGCGCTGAGTACTCAATTTTGCCTGTACGCTAATTGTTTTAGCAACCGCCGCAAATTGCTCACTGAGGCTATTATCGCTAAATGGAGTAATAAGTGTGGGTGCACTTTCTAACGCGCTGTTCATTGCTTGTGTGTTATTTATCGCACTTGTTAAACCATTCGCGTAAGCAGTACTTAGCGGATGGCTCGTATTGCCTAGTAAGCGGTTCATAATAGAAGTTACATGTTCACTACGAGGTTGATACCCGCCAAATGCGTTAATGTTACTTATGCCGCTTTTGTTAAGTGAAAATGCATTAGTAGCACTTCCCGTTTGCCATAAATTAGTACCGTCGAGTGATATATTAGCCGCAAACTCATCCTGTAATTCTAAGCGTTCTAAAAGCCGTGCACCCCAGCCACTGTTAAGCGATTGTTTTTCTCGGCCATACATCCAAGCAGCTTGTTGATCGTTATGTGAAAATAAATGCTTAGGCAAACCTATTGTTTTATTTTTATAGTCACTTAATGATGTAGGAGCAAGTAAAGTACCGACTCCACCTATAAATGCTAAATTTTGAGACTCAAACACACTTTGAATAGGTGCAAGAGATGGGTGAATACCTACTCCACCAGCAAACTGGTTTTTAATACTCAGCGCAATAGGATTTTCTATCGCTAGATTTTGCCTGCTTTGCTCGTAAACACTGCGCTGCTCGCCTTCAAGTGGCACCAGCATATTTAACGAGTCGTTGCCGCCGTATAAATACACACACACCAATGCTTTGTAATCACCTAGCTCAATGGCATTAGTTGCTCCCGTTAACGCCTGCAGCTGTAAACTTGTTAATGCTGCTGCCGATACGCTACCTTTTACACATAACGACAAAAACTCTCTTCTATTAATGCTCATTATGCGCTCCTAATACTGCACGTTAAATTCTGGCGAAATAGCAATCATATATAACAAATACGAAACCCGCTCACGGTATTGGTCTTCATTAAAATAGGCATCTAAATCAAGTAATGCTTGGCGCGTGTTGCTACTCATTGCGCCTGCAAAATATAACGTGTTGTATTGGGCTAATAACGCACTCACACCGTTTTTCTCTAAAATATTCATGTCGTCTTGAACATAAACATAAATACCATTTGAATTTAAATCATTGCGCGCTTCTGCTGTACTCCATACTAAACTTGCGTAAAGCGTGTTCATGGTGCCAATCAGTGTTGCATCGTTTGCTATTTGTAATTCTGGCGCAACAATACCTTCACTTCGCAAAGCGGCAGTTTGATAATCAGGCCTAAAAAAGTTAAATACCGAAGCCGACTGCATGGGTCCTTGCCCGTAGCTATTTATTAAATTCCATGTTTTATAATAACCCGCTGGCGATTTAGCATCGAGATTTCGCCAAAACTGTACGGTTTTTAAAATAGGTTCTTTAATTTTACCTTGATAATTTAGCACTGAGCCAAAATGCCGCGCTTCATCATCTAAATAAATAGCCTTTACTACCGCCGCTAAATCGCCGCGCACACCAGCACCATTATCAATAAATACACTAGCTACTCGCTCAACATATTGCGGTGTTGGGTTTGAGGTAATTAATCGCTGAATAAGCTGCTTGCTAATAAACGGCGCAACATTTTGATGGTTAAATAGATTATCGAGGGCGATTTTTAACGATTCCTCAGCGCCGTAACCTTCAGGAATTACTTCATCATTTAAAAGTACTTTTTGTTTACCAGAGTGGTACTCGTCAAACGCTTGCATAGGATTAATATAATCGCGACTTTTACGCTTAAATGTTTCACTATCGGCAAACGTCCAACCTGTAAATACGCGTGCAAAACCCTCTATTTCTGACTGTCCATAAGTGGCAATGGTATTACCTTGGGCATCAAGCTTGGCGCTGCCATCTAGGTTTAGCTCTTCAAGGCCAATAGTAAATAATTGCATTACTTCACGTGAGTAGTTTTCATCGGGGCGAATATTGAGTGCATCATCGGCTTTCTCATTCCCTAAGTGACTTAAATAAGTTCCCATAATAGGCGAAAGCGTCACATCTTCGAGTAAGTCACGATAGTTACCAAAAGCATGCTTTAGTAATAAATCGTAATAAGTAACCATGCCCTCAGGTTGCCCTCTTAACGCGCTGTTTTCATCCGACACCACTAATATTTCACTTAACGCAAAGGCAACACGCTGACGAAGTTGATCATCGCTTTGCATTACTGCTTTCCACCATGCGTCAATGCGGCTTATGTATTTAAAGTCGTCATCGTCATTTAGCTTTACTAAATAATTACGGTGATAATTAATAGGTAGCGCTATTTGCTTATCAAGCCATTGCTGCTCGCTTAATCCTTGTGCGTTCTGTATTTCACTAAGCTTAGGTCCCATTGTTGCTTGATGCAAAAGCCTTGCTGCGCTAACCTCATCCATATTATTACGCGCTGTAAAACTCAGTGTTTTTGCATTACTTGCGCCTTCGTTATCAGTTGCTGTCACCGTAAACGTGTAAGTAACAGGTTTGTAACTTTGCGCCTCGGGAACGGTTAACGTCGTACTTATTGACTCTAAAGGCTCACTAAGCACTGTTATGCCAGCAGTTTGTTGCCATACAACAGATTCAATTGTGCCGTCTTTATCGCTGGCTGTTGCTATTAGTTCAACTGTTTGGCCTTTACTTAGGTCGCTGGGTATATCAGCTACTGATAAAATGGGGATTTTATTTCCGTTAACGGTTGGCGTATCATCTGAGCCTGAACCACCACAAGCGCTTAGTATAAAAACCGAGCTTGCGATCAGAGCAAATTTATAATGCATGTAAAGTCGTCATCATTTGTTAATTAAGGTACGTTAGTGTGTACCGAGTTTGATGCATTTATTGAAACACAAAATTTACAATTTAACTCTTTATTTTTTGTAACCGAATCATGAACGCCCCATTAATAATACACTAGCAGTAGGGGTAAACAGCCAGAGCTTTATTATTTATGAAAACAGAAATTCGCTATCGTTTTGAATCTTCACAAGTTGCTAACCGGTTTTTACACGAGCTCAAAGACTGGCCAGTAAACGATGTAAAAACACGACTTTTTAATGGCGGCGACAGTGTAAAAGTAACATACGAATACGACGAAAGTGGTTTTGATTACACCTCAGCCGAGCTCGACGATCTAGCAGAAAAGCATGGCGGAAAAGAAGTTTAAATCCAATAATAACAAGGTATGGAGCCATTTTTCTTGGCGAACGCACTAAACATCAATATTGATAATGCGATCAGTAAATGTTTCATAAATATATCTTTATTGGCTTTATTAGTTATTCGTGGTACTTGCGGATCATCGCCACTTTGCCGTTTTCAATTTCGATTACTTCCATCATTACTGATGTATATTCTATTGGTTGCTGATTTTGCGGATGAATACCTTTCACATCGTTTTTATAACGAATAGCAAAGCCTGTATCGTTAAACACAAATGTATTAAGCAGTGTGCTTTCAAACAATGTGTGCGCACTTAAGTAAAAGCTTGTGCATTTGTTTTTTACCATCAGGAGTACGGGAGTCATCGGGTTGATACGGAATATGCTGATTACCAATATCATCGGTTAACAATGCAAGGTAAGCCTCAAGCTCTTTAGTACCTGCGTTAGGTGCTTGTGTGGCGGTCATTGTTTTATAGTACTGCTGCGCAAACGCATTTAAATCGAGTGGCTCTTGGGCATGAACCGAAAAGGTAGCAACTACTACCAAACCTAACGTTAAAAGTAACCTCATTGACTATTCCCTGTAGCTAAAAATATTTTATAGGTACATTACCTTAGTAAGTTCAATAATCAAACAAAATCAGTTTTAAGTGAATTAACACCTACATTTTGCTTTTTACTCTATTAGTTGCAACGCTATTGGCAGGGTCGTCTGGCCAAAAATGCTTAGGGTAGCGGCCTTTCATTTCCTTTTGCACATCGCGGTAACTGCTAGCCCAAAAGTGTGCTAAATCTTGAGTAAGTTGCAATGAGCGTTTACCTGGCGATAGCAGCTCCATAAGCAGTGGCAGTTTACCGTTGGCAAGCATAGGCGTACTGGTCAAGCCGTAAACTTCTTGCATGCGCACGCTTAGCTTTGCGGGACCATCAAGCTGGTATTCTATTTTTATATTTGAGCCACTTGGCACCGTTAATCGCAGTGGTAACAGTGCTTTTAAAGCGGTTTGTTGTTGCCAATCAAAACAGTTTTGTAATGCTTCAAAGTAGTTAAACTTTTTAAGCTGCGTGAGCGTTTTAATATCTTCTAAAAACACACCTAGCCACTGCGTTGCATTTTGAATGAGTTGTTGCTCATTTATTTTTGGGAATTTATCAGGCATTAAATTACTTGCTAAGCTCATACGTATCAGCAATTGCTGCGCATCAGGTTGCACGTTAAATAATGCAAAACCGTGTTTAGCAAATAAGTTAAGCCACGCTTTAGCACGCTCGCTCTTATCTAGTTTTTGTTTACTAGGCTGGCTGGTGAGTGTTATAGCCCCGAGTTTTACTTCATCTTGATGAATAAAACGTGCTGATTTTTCATCCAACTCACAACGAGTAAGTTCACTAAATAAATGCGGTAAAAATTCTTGTAACTCAAATGGGTTAAGCGCTGTGGCTGCAAATATACGCCCTCCTTTATGCCCGCCCATGGTTGATATAGCTAAGTAATCGTCGTTGTGCCAGTAATCGGCATTTAACTCAGCACCTGCACCATTGGCAAGTAAATAACCATTACCACGTTTTTTAGCGATGCGATCGGGATATGCCAATGCCACTAGCAAACTTATATAATGCGTATTTAATTCGCTGTTTTCGTCTTTTACTTTTAAGCGGCTTTGCCAATACTTTAACTGTTGTTTAAATACCGGATGCGGACGTTGCTGTTGGCTATGCAGCGCTAAACTCAACTCGTTTGCACTGTTTACTCGGCTCTCAAGTAATGCCACTAAGTAAATAGCGAGCCTAAAAATACCAGGGAGTTGGTCATCAAGTATTTGTGCTTTTAATAGCATATGTGCCAAACGAATATCAGCACCAAATCCTAATATTTTACTGCCAAGCGGTGTAAGTTTACCTTTTTTATCAATAGCTTCTAGCATGTTAAGCAGGTTACTTGCTTGCTCGCCTTGTTGCTCAGTGGGTTTATCGAGTAAGGTTAGCTCATCAATACTGGCTCCCCACTGCTTTGCCTCAAGCATAAGTTGGCTTATGTCTGATGTGAGTATTTCGGGATTGTCGTGACTATTACGTCGCTCAAAGGTTTGCTTTGAGCCAATTCGATAAACAATGCCCGGCTCTATTCGTCCTGCACGCCCTGCACGCTGCACAGCAGACGAGCGCGATATACTTTGTGTTGTGAGCTCAGTAACACCTGTTTTTAAATTAAAGGTCGCTGCACGGCGCTTGCCGCTGTCAATTACAATGCGTATGCCTTCAATAGTTAAACTGGTTTCGGCTACATTGGTGGTAAGCACTACTTTGCGCATGCCGTTTGGTGCAGGAGCAATAGCAGCTTGCTGATTAGCTTTATCTTGCTCGCCAAATAGCGTTGCGACTATGCAGTTACTGGGTAAATCGTTCAGTGCTTGTTGCACACGTAGTATCTCAAATTGCCCAGGTAAAAACACCAATGCGCTGCCTGTTTGCTCATTAAGTGCTTGTTTTATTATGGTAGGAATTGCATCAAGCCAACGGCTTTCATCTTTTATGGGTATGTATATTTCGTCTATTGGGTAGCTGCGACCGCTTGATTGAATTACAGGGCAATCAAAAAACGCAGTGTAACGCTCAGTATCTAGCGTTGCCGACATAAGCATAATGGTTAAATCTTCACGCAGTGCACTTTGGGTCTCGAGCGCAAAGGCAAGTGAGGTATCGGCTGCAATTGAACGCTCATGAAATTCATCAAATATAAGTAAATCTATATCGCTTAATTCGGGGTCGTTTTGCAGCATACGCGTTAGCATGCCTTCGGTGACTATTTCGAGGCGCGTATTAGCACTTACTTTACTCTCGCCCCTAATCCGCAAGCCCACACTTTGCCCAACACTCTCGTTTTGGCACTTTGCTAAATAACTGGCAATATTACGTGCAGCTATTCGGCGAGGCTCTAGCATTACAATACGTTTAAAATGCCCGTCGCGCATAAGCTGTAACGGCAACCACGTAGATTTACCCGCACCAGGCGGCGCTTGTAATAACGTAATAGGATTACTTTGTAATGTAGTAACGAGTTGTTGATATATGTCTTGAACAGGCAGCACAGCTATTTACCCTAAATTGCTTTGCAGGCATTGTAACAAAAAACCAAAGCCTAGCTGCGGTTGATGTTTATTAATAATTGCTATTAACTACCCGATACTAATCTAATTCGCTCTGCAGGCACTCGTAATTGCTGCATTAAGTAAATTTTAAATGGTGCTTCGTAAGGTTGCTCATCAACCCCTTTTTGCATGCACAAAAGCCATGCATCACTTTGCTCAATTCCTACATGTAAATGTTTATGCGCTTGAGGTATGTTAATACTACCAAAATGTTCAGCGTATAATTTAGGACCACCTAACCAGCCCGACAAAAAATAAGTGAGCTTTTTACGCGATGCCGATAAGTCTTTTGAATGCATACTCCTTATATTTTCAGCCTCTTTTAAAGCGTCCATATTATCGTAAAACGCATTCACCAATTGTGTAATACCTGCTAACTCACCTGCCATTTTGTACGAGCAGTCATCCACTCCGTATTCACACGTTTTTGTATTCATAACTCACTTAAATTAATTTGCTTAATATTTATGTAACAATGCTCTTAAGGATGAATAACTGTTTTGGTAACATCGCCAACTGTATTTCGACTATGAAAATCAAGTAAATCTTCAAACTTAAAGTCACTGATTGTTAACGAATTATCAGCTTGCCACATCAAGTTATAATCTGTGTTTTCTGGGTGCCCATCTAAACGAATCAAAATATCTTGATTATCAATATCTTTAATCTCTCGCACTACAATTTGTGTTTCCCAATTTGTAGTAGCCCCACAATTTTTTATAAATACGATTGCCTGCTTTTGTTTGTCCGGTGAAATAGACGATTCGTACTCAGTAAGTGCGCAATCAGCCATAGAAGATAAAATAAAAACTGGTACAGCAATAGTAGCTGTTATCCAAAAAATGATGGCGCCACTGTGATATAAAAACTTTCCCATAACTAACCTCCTTGCTACTGTTTGGTATAAAGTGCGTTTAATAATCAATTATTGCAACTATCTATTTCCAGCTTACCAACTTCTTTTAAATCCAGTGAAGTTATTTCTAGTTGACTCAAAACTACGTATGCATTCGCTAAAAATACTACTTAATTCTATTTATACGTTTCATCCTTAATATTATCAATAACTCAACTACTAGTTATCAAATAACACATCTAAAATAGGTAAGCAATAATTACAGGCCGCTATGTATATTTTTAGCAGCCGCTCAATACTATAAGCTGGATAAATTAACTTAATAAATATAACCACATGAAATTTAATGAGTTAGTGAATTCTATATATTTTGGTATATGCCTTGCAAACTTATAATTGAACGTTAATTTCACTAACCTAAAGTAAGGATAAACTTATGAACAGCGATCGTATGAAAGGTAATTGGAAAGAACTTAAAGGTAAGGCTCAACAAAAATGGGGCGATCTTACCAACGACGATTTAGATAAAATTGAAGGTAGCCGTACAGAGCTAGTTGGTAAAATTCAGCAGCAATACGGTAAATCTAAAGAAGAAGCAGAGCGTGAAGTTGATGAGTTTGAAAAAGGTCGTTAAACCGCGTTAACCGCTTTTAAAAAAACCGCCATTTGGCTAACACCATTCAGTTAAGCATGTTTTGACTTAATGGTGTACCGAGTTTTTGAAATTCGAACGGTCCTACTTTTGG
>NZ_JADYXE010000078.1:0-11035 GCF_015864465.1 Pseudoalteromonas sp. SWN29 | reverse complement strand
CCCCTTGTACATACAGCATCTACTTAAAAAAAGTGTGCTTGGATACCATTCAGTTTCTGAGAATAGAAAGTCAGGGCCTTATCTACGGAGCAGTATTAAATACTAGACGCACAGGCAAGCTCACTGACTTCGATGTGATAAATGATAGCTAATCATTTATCAATGAGAGATACAAGACGCACAGGCAAGCTCACTGACTTCGATGTGATAAATGATAGCTAATCATTTATCAATGAGAGATACAAGGCGCGCAGCTTGCTGGCGTTTAAGAACTAAATTTAACGCTGTGGTTTATTTAACCTGTAGACGCGCTGCTTGCAGGCGTTTAAAAACGCAGTTTTTAGGATGGTTTTAGGTTAAGTAATTAGAAGCTGCGCTTCTCGCGCGAGCAAGCTCTGCGCCTACTGCGAAAACTTAACGCTGTGATTTAATTTAACTTGTAGACGCGCTGCTTGCAGGCGTTTAAAAACGCAGTTTTTACAAAATTATTAAGCCACACATGCGTTAACTCCTACTCCTATATACAAAGTAATTAGAAGCTGCGCTTCTCGCGCAAGCAAGCTCTGCACCTACCGCGAAAATTTAACGCTGTGGTTTAATTTAACCTGTAGACGCGCTGCTTGCAGGCGTTTAAAAACGTAGTTTTTACAAAATTATTAAGCCACACATGTGTTAACTCCTACTCCTATATACAAAGCAATTAGAAGCTACGCTTCTCGCGCGAGCAAGCTCTGCGCCTACTGCGAAAATTTAACGCTGTGGTTTAATTTATCTGTAGACGCGCTGCTTGCAGGCGTTTAAAAACGTAGTTTTTACAAAATTATTAAGCCACACATGTGTTAACTCCTACTCCTATATACAAAGCAATTAGAAGCTACGCTTCTCGCGCGAGCAAGCTCTGCGCCTACTGCGAAAATTTAACGCTGTGGTTTAATTTAACTTGTAAACCCGCTGCTTGCTTGAGTAAGTAAACAGCTCTTACAAAAGCCCTATTTGATCGGTGCTATTTAAGCCGCGATTAAATAGGACTCTTGTCCTGAATGCTTGTTGTTGCGTTTAAACGAGCCTTTGCCTTTTTTAGCTTTAACCACTTGTGGTTTAAATAATTTAGAGGTGACCATCGCCGCTAGTGCATTGTGGTTTATAACGCCTCGTCCTGTGTCTACCGCGCTGGTGTTTGCGGTTTTTGCTTTAGATTTTTTAGTCATATATTTCCTATCAGCCAATGGTTATTTTAAGTTAAATAATAAAAAGGCTTTTATATTAGCCTATTTAAGAGATGGCGATTGTAGGCTTAATTTTCAACCGCGCAAGTATTTTTAATGCCCAACAGGTACTTTTTTAGTAATAAAAAAGTAATATTAAGCGCAGTTAATAACTGCGCTTAATATTACTTTAGTTTGCTTTATAAATTAAAAACTAAAGCTTACTTTTGCATAGTACGTTCTGCCGTCAAAGCCGTAAGGTAATGCACGTACTGGGTATTTAAATGCGCCGTTGGTGATAAAGTTAAGTACTTCGTCGTCGCCTAGCTCGTCTGGCGTTTCGTCAAATACGTTATCGGCACCCACTGAAAGCGCAAACATGTCGTTAATTTGGTAGCTAACATTTAAATCAACTAACACAGCAGACTCAACCGTACTTGTTGGTTTAAACGATCCTGTTGGCGAAAGCTCACCTGGTAATGAAATATGGTCATTACCAAAGTATTTTACATCTGTTTCGCCAAAGTAGTTAAAGCGAATGGTTGATGTGTAGGCATCGCGTTCGTAGTCAAACGTAAGCGTTGCACGTTCACTAGGTTGTCCGTCGGTAAAAAAGCTACGTTGTAAATCATCAAAAGCAACCGCTTCAGGAATACCGTCTTCAGCATTTACGCCGTCAATTTTAGTATCGTTTAGGTTACCTGCAAAGGTTACTCCTAAATTGCCACCTTCAACTTCTGTACGGTACGATGCAATAATATCAACGCCTTGCGTAGTAGAATCAACCGAGTTTGAGAAGTAGTTAGCTTGCACAGCTCCAGTTGCTTGTAGCGCTGCAACTGCTTCTGAGCTAAACGATACGTCGTCAGCGGTAAGTAAGCTGCCAAGCGTAATACGGTCTTCAATTTCTACACGGTAAAAATCAACCGTTAACGAAAGCTCGCTTGTTACATCGTAAACAAAACCTGCACTGTAGTTTGTTGAAGTTTCAAGCTCTAAGCTATCTACGGCTAACGCACTTGGGAAAGCGGTCCCTGTGTTTGCAGTGAACGATTGCGTTAATGTGCCGTCTGAGCCTAAGTTAGTTGTAAAGGCTGTATAACCACTTTGTTGAAGTGATGGTGCTCTAAAACCAGTAGATACCGCACCACGTACAGCAAAATCATCTGAAAATTCATAACGTGTTGCTAATTTACCAATTAAATCATCCCCAGCATCTGAGAAATCTTCATAACGTAGCGCACCACTGACGTTCCATGCATCGGTGATCATAGTTTCTACGTCTACATAAACTGCGTAGCTGTTACGGTCGCTGTCGTTAGCTGCTTCAGGGCGTAGGCCGTTATAAGCCTGAAAACCACACTGTGCAAATTGGTCTGGATCGTTTACTGATGGGTACGAGGTATCCATATTTGCTAGTCCACAGGCGTATGATGCTTCATCGCCAGGTACTATTTCGTAGTTTTCTTTACGATATTCAGCGCCTACTGTTACATATAAAGGTTCACCACGGCCAATATCTACAATACCGTTTACATCAAGGTTAAGCGTTGTTTGATCAAATCTAAAACCACCTGAGTAACCGCCACTAGGGCCTGAGTTTGCTGCAATATCGGCATCGCTTGCACTTGGGTTGTTAAATAAATACTCAGCCGCGTAAGAAGCGTTTAATGTATTGCGTGATGTAAAGTCGTATTGATTTTCACCATAAACAGCCGATACATCGTAATTCCAATCTGTGTTTATATCGCCTTTAAAACCAAGCGCGACTGAAATATCTTGTGCTTCGTTATATATGCGCGGTAAAAAACCATCGCTATATACTTGGGTTACGTTTTTAGACGCTTCGTTAAAATTACGGTAAAAACCATTACCCAGCGCCGTGCGCTCTGAGTAGCCACCAAACGAGTAAAGCTCGCCGTCGCCCATTGGTAATGCCATGTTGTAAAATAACGACGTAAATTCACTTTCTGAGTTACCTTGGCCCCAGCGTACGTCTTCACTTAACGTACCTGGTTCAACATTAAGCGAACCCCCCGTATCACGCTCGGCGCGGTTAGTGCCATCGGCATCACGGTACTCAAGCGATAGGTTAATAAAGCCGCCTTCGTTGCCTAATTCAAAACCACGGTTTAAACCTGCTGAAATAGTGTCGCCGTCACCTTCACTTGTGCCGCCGTATTGTACAAAACCCGTTGTAATACCGGTTGAGTTATTAAGAGATAAGTTAATTACGCCTGCAATAGCATCAGAGCCATATTGCGCCGCTGCGCCATCGCGTAATACTTCAACGCCTTTAAGGGCCGTTAGCGGAATCGCATTCATATCAGTACCCGCAGCGCCTGCGCCTACTGTACCGTTAAGGCCAAAAATTGATTGGTTATGACGACGTTTACCATTTACTAATACAAGAGTTTGATCTGGCTGTAGGCCACGAAGTGTTGCGGGTCTAAATAAATCAGAACCGTCAGATACTTGTGTACGCGAAAAGTTAAATGAAGGCGCTGTCGCTTGAAGGCTTTGGCCAAGCTCGGTAAAGCCACCTTTGGTTAAATCATCTGCGTCAATTAAATCAATAGGAGAAGAAGACTCTGTAGAAGTACGGTTAGATACACGCGATCCTAATACAGATATTTGCTCAATGTTTTTAGCAGCTTGCACTGGTGCTTCTTCTGCGTTAACAATGCTTGGTGCGCTAAACGCGAAAGCAACGGCTACAGCAAGTGTGTTTAAACGGTATGTTGGCATAGTGACGACCCTGTTTTTTTGTGTTCTTATAATATGTGTGTGGTTATGGTGCTCATAACCTGTTGCAAACATCCTAGCAACATATGCAAACAAAAAGAAATGAAAAAAACTAAATATTTGGTCTAAGTATGCAAATAAATTTCAAGATAAGAAAAAACCACCTTTAATCGATTAAAATACACGCTACAAGGGCATTAAACTTCAAAAAAAAGATCTATTAACCTTTTATTTACATTGTGATTTTGTTCGTTAGTTTACGCTTTTAAAGGTAATAGGCAGCGGGTGGTCGTACCTGTCCCTAATGTGCTGTTAACTTCTATTTTTCCGCCATGATCGCTCACCATAGCGTATACAAGTGTCATACCCATACCGGTACCTTCTCCAACTTCTTTTGTCGTGTAAAAAGGGTCAAACATATGCGCTATTGTGTCTTCACTCATTCCACAGCCATTATCTTTTACCTCAATACAGATATTTGTGTTTAGTTCAAAAATATTGACCTCAATAATGCAGCCTTTTTCTAAATCAAGCTCGCATGCTTGCCAAGCATTCATTAATAGATTTACAAAAATTTGATTAATAGACGATAAATTGCACCAAATAAAGGGTAGTGGTTCAAACCGCGTTTTTATCTCGCATAGTTTGAGTTTGTTACTTAATAATCTTAAAGCATTATTAGCACCCGTTGTTACATCGGTTAGTTGTTTATCTTGCGAGGAGGAGGGGTGGGCAAAGTTTAATAAGTCATGCACAATTTGTTTTATTCGTTTGAGTCCTTCAACGCTGTCGTTAACTTGTCCCTGCAAATTGTTATAAAGCCACGCATACGGATACTGTAAATTGAGTATGTCGATTTCGTGTTTAAAACGGCTTTCTTTAATTTCATTGTTTAAGTATTGCTCGTTAAGCTTTAGCAACGTGATAAGCAAAGGAGTAGAATTTTGTAAGCTTTCTATATTACTCATTGCATAGGCAAGCGGGGTATTTATTTCATGGGCTACGCCTGCACAAAGCGTTCCTAAGGTTGCCATTTTTTCGGTTTGCACAAACAGCATTTGCTGGTGTTCTAAATCGGCTACTTTTTTTTGTAATTCATTATTTATGGCAACTAAAACGGTGCTTTTATCTTTGAGTAATTGTTCTGCGGCCAAGCGCAGCTTTTGTTCGTTTAAAAAAGCACGTTCAAAATTACCATCTGATCCATTCATTCCTTTCATCCATATAGATAACTTTATACTTAACGTTTAGTCGTCTACATGCAAATTTGCAACTTTAGTGTGAGCATTTATCTACTTATAGATAATAACCACATTAGGTGACTCCTACTCTATATAAAAGGTAAGCATAAACAGGTCACGGATGTTTTTTTAAGCTATTATTTAGCCAGAAGTAATTTAAAGGCGGCGCAATGACTCAAGCAACACCAAACACACCAATGAATCAGATTGATGTACTTTGTATTGATGATGACGAAATAGTACTACGTACGTTAACACGACTACTTGAAGTAAATGGCTTAACGGTTATTGTTTGCGATAACCCGCAAAACGCACTAACACTTTTTAAAAATCATGAATTTGGTTTAATTATTAGCGACATGCGCATGCCAGTCATGAATGGTGCCGAGTTTTTAGAAAAAGCGCGTGCGCTGGCACCCGACACTCAACGCATTTTATTAACCGGTTACGCCGATATACAAACAACCCTAGCGGCTGTTAACCAAGGGCAAATAAATGGTTATATTCAAAAACCATGGCAAAATGACTTATTACTTCGAAGCATTAAAGATAGCCTAGAAAAATTTGCGCTAAAAAAGCAAAACAAAAAATTAGAAACACAAGTTAAGGCGCAAAACCAAGAACTACTTGAGCTAAACAACACGTTAGAGCAACGAGTAGAAAAACGTACCTTACAAATCAAACAAGTTTTAAAAAAGCTTGAAGACGCCAACGAGCGGGAAAAACAAGAGCACAAATCGACCGTTGAGCTGCTATATAATTTTGTTAATGCAAATCCTTACCTTGATGGCAACAAAGCACAAAATATTGCAAATACCTGTACACAAATAGCGCTTTACTTAAACCTGTCGCAAAAAAGCATCGATCTTGCTCCAATGGCTGGCTATTTAGCACAAATAGGTTTGCTTGCTATGGACCCCGATCTTTATAAAAAGCCAGTAAATCGCTTAAATGAGCAACAACGCAAAACCTTTTATACTCACCCAAGCACTGCACAATTAATGTTAATGCCGGCAATACATTTACACGATTTATCGGATGCTATTTATTATCAGTTTGAACGCTTTAATGGTAATGGCATGCCCAAAGGCCTTGCAGGAAACGACATACCTATAGGCGCTATGGTGCTGGGTTTAGCGCGCGACTATTGGGATGCGTTTGAACAAAGTAATGCCAGTGATGAAAAGCAGCGCCACGATGACGCGCTCGAAAGTGTAAAACTTTATAGTGGTTCGTTTTACCACCCTAAAATAGTTCGTGCGCTTGAAGCAAGCCATGCAAAACTAAACGAGAAAAAAAGTACCGCAGGATCAGTACTAATTTGTAATGCCCAAGAGCTCAAAGAGCAAATGATACTTGGCCATGCCCTACACAGCCATGCGGGTATAATGTTGCTGCCTAAAGGTCATGTATTTAGTAGTAAATCAATTGAAAAGCTTCAGCAGTTGGAGTCAAAAAAACCAACCCCGTTTAGAATAATGGTTAAAACTGCTAAATGATTGATCTAAACGGCAGTTTTTTTCGTTACAATAGGCTTAAAATAAACTAATAAATTTGCTTGAAGGAGCACTCTGTGTCGCGATTTTCTGCAGTTACCGACAATCCCCACGACGGACGTTTTAACCAAAAAACGGGAATACTGCTTACTAACTTAGGTAGCCCAGATGCACCAACAGCTGCTGCGCTTCGTACATATTTGCGCGAGTTTTTATCAGATCCTCGAATAGTAGAAATACCACGCCTAGTATGGATGATAATACTTCACGGTATTATTTTGCGTGTGCGCCCTAAACGTTCAGCTAAATTATATAAAAGCATATGGACCGAAAATGGCTCACCGCTTACGCATATTACTCGCCAACAAAGCGTAAAGCTAAATACCTTATTAAAAGAGCAAGGTTATACCAATACCGAAGTAGTAATGGCTATGCGTTATGGTAACCCGTCAATAGAGGCTGGCCTTGAGGAGCTTCGTGATAAAGGCTTAACGCGTATTATTATATTGCCAATGTATCCGCAATATTCAAGCCCAACCACGGGTTCTACGTTCGATGCTGTATCGAGCGTACTGCGTAAATGGCGCTGGGTGCCAGAGCTTCATTTTATAAATGGCTATCATAAAAACACCCGTTATATTGAATCCCTTGCTAACAGTATTAGTGAAGATTTAGAAGCGAATGGGATGCCACAAAAAATTGTTTTTTCGTATCACGGTATGCCTAAACTATTTTTAGAGCGAGGCGATCCGTACCATTGCCTATGTTTACAAACCACGCGCTTAGTTGTAGAAAAACTGGGCCTTGATAAAGACAAAGTAATTAGTACTTTTCAAAGTCGATTTGGTAAAGCCGAGTGGTTAAAGCCATATACCGATGCAACGCTTGAAGCCCTGCCTGATGAAGGTATTACCGATGTAGCTATTATCAGCCCTGCTTTTAGCGCCGATTGCCTAGAAACACTTGAAGAGCTAGAAGGCGAAAACCGAGAAATATTCGAAAACGCAGGCGGCAAAAAATACCGTTACATAGCGGCATTAAACGATAGAGACGATCACATAGAAGCTGTGTTTGATGTTATAAAACCTATGTTGTAAATCTGATTTATAAAAGCGTATAGCTATAAATAGTTCGCATTAAGCGGTGTTAAAATTAACACCGCTTTTTTGTTTTAAGATTTTAGGATTTTAGATTAAGTAATTAGAAGCTTCGCTTCTCGCGTGAGCAAGCTCTACGCCTACCCAAAAACTTAACTCAGCGGTTTATTTAACCTGTAAACGCGCTGCTTGCAGGCGTGTAAAAACGCAGTTTTTAAAATGGCTAAATAATCAAAAACTGCACTCCTCGCAACATCAAGCTATTTGCTCACAACATCACACTACCTACTATAAAACCTAACTCATAAATACAACTTTTTGCTAGCGCGTAAAGCTGTAAGTCTTTGTCACTTAATGCTAATGTCTATAGATAAAACTTACTTTTAAGTGAGTCATTTAAAACTTAATACCAATTCGCTTAATTAAGTTGTCTATTTTGAGGTAAGAAAACCGTGTCGATAACAAGGCAAAATTTCGTTATTTAGTTGTTCTATATGAGAAATTTTTAACGAAGTTAAACGTGCGGTTTAATCCCTCAAATTGATTAGGTATTATTGCGGGTTGGCATAACTAGCTAAACCAAGGGGTAACTATGTCTAACTGGGTTGAAGCAACAGTAAAAAGCGTAACATGGTGGAGCGAAACGCTCTTTAGCCTAACCGTAAATGCAAACGTAGAGCCATTTAAAGCAGGGCAATTTACAAAGCTTTCGATAATGGATGGCGACAAGCGTATTGCTCGAGCTTATTCTTATGTAAATGCACCTGAAAATCCCGATCTTGAGTTTTATCTAATTAACGTTATTGATGGTTTACTATCCCCGTGTTTAGCTAAATTACAGCCCGGCGAAACCGTACTTATAGAGCAACGCGCTACGGGCTTTTTTACCCTTGATGAAATACCACAAAGCGATCAGCTTTGGATGCTAGGAACAGGTACCGCCATAGGGCCTTTTTTATCGATATTACAACAGCCCGATGTATGGAAAAAATACAAAAGCATAAACTTAGTGCATGGTGTGCGTTTTAATAACGACTTAAGCTATCAGGCACTTATTAACGAGCTATTAAGAGTGTACCCCGAGCAGCTCAGTTATATTCCCGTTGTAAGTAGAGAGGAGCCATTACAAGGCTTAAGCGGGCGAATCACAAATGCTATTGAAAATAATAGCTTGTTTGAACATGTAAAATTAAACCCAGCTCCTAGTAACGCGCAATTTATGATTTGTGGAAACCCACAAATGGTAAAAGACACAACCGCGCTACTTCTCGATAAAAACTTTACGCGCAACCGTCGTAAAAACCCCGGTAACATTACCGTAGAGCAGTACTGGTAAGCTACAGTAGTGGTATTAACTACCCGATAACGTTAAAATTTGCTATGTTGCACCCTTATACCAATTTTATCAAAAATATGATCATTCTATCGCATTAAATAACTCACTAACTGCGTTAAAAATTATTCATATAGAACAACTATATGTCACAATTTTCGCCTTGTTATTGTGCTATTTTCTTGACGCTATAATAGGTCACTTATTTAATGCAATTGGTATTACACGTGTTTAGTGTTCATTTTAGGAAAGTTATGAAACCGTTATCTATTATTTTTGCCTCATTAATCACTACCGTCGCGCTTATTACTTATGCTGCAGAACAAAGCGAGCCTGAGCAAAATGAGCCGCAAGTTGAAGCTCAAGCAAACGTCGAAAAACCAAAAGCTGAACAACCAGTAACTCAAACCAACACTGACGACAAAGTAAATACGCTTGAATACAAAGCGCCAGAGCTTAAAAAGCCAGTTATTGATACGACTAAACCAGACGATTCAAAAGTACTAGGTAACGAGCAAATCAAACCAGCCGAAAAACCTAAAAATAAAATAGAAAAAGCAGTGGCTGTAGCGGAAGCTGAAAAAGCAGTAACGCAAGCAAAAGAAGCGCTGACAATTAAGCAGCAAACTAAAGCTAAACAATCGCGCGAATCGCTGGCAGTGGTTGAGCAATTAGTTAAAGCGTATAACGCCCGTAATATTGAAGAGTTTCTTCGTGTATATGCCGAAGATGTTGAGTTTTATATTTTCCCTAATGAGCTATTATTTAAAGGTAAAGAAAAACTAATAGAACGTTATGGGCTAATGTTTAAAAAGTTAAAGTGTATACACTCATCACCGATTAAGCGCATAGTGCACGGTGATATAGTGATTGATCACGAACTGTCAGAAACCTGCTCAACAGACGAAAACGTAGTTGATAAACGCTCAGAACTTATTTCGAGCTACCAAATTAAAGATGGAAAAATAGTAAGAGTACTGTTTTTTAGATAAAGGCTTTATATGCAAATAAATGACGACAAAAAAATTCGCTTAATGTATCGCATTGAGCCCGGTTGCCTCGGCCCTGAAGGGGTTGACCATATTGAAGATTTTTGTCGTTTTGCAAACAAACATATTAAATCCCCATTTTATGGCCAATTTGTATTTTTACCTCGTTACGATAAAACCATAGACGAGCGACAATACAGCGTTAACAGCCGTAATTTATCACTTGCTCAGGCTCATGCGTACTTAAAGCATTTTGATATTGATATAGAAGAATTTGAAGAACAGCTCGACGAGCTCCTCACCAAAACCATCGATTTATACTTTAAGCGATAGCGTCTAATTACTATTGCTGAGGTACTCCCCAAAACTTGCTCACGCGAGAAGCGTAGCTTCTAATTACTTTGTATATCGGGGTAGGAGTCAATGCATATGTGGTTTAATAACTTTGTAAAAACTACGTTTTTAAACGCCAGCAAGCAGCGCGTCTACAAGTTAAATCAAACCATTGCGTTAAGTTTTGTGGTAGGCGTAGAGCTTGCTCACGCGAGAAGCGCAGCTTCTAATTACTTAATCACCCATTGTAAAAGCTACGTTTTTAAACGCCAGCAAGCAGCGCGTCTACAGGTTAAATCAAACCTCAGTGTTAAATTCTTCCGGTAGGCGTAGAGCTTGCTCACGCGAGAAGCGGTAGCTTCTAATTACTTAATCACTCATCATAAAAACTGCGTTTTTAAACGCCAGCAAGCTGCGCGTCTTGTATCTCTCATTGATAAATGATTAGCTATCATTTATCACATCGAAGTCAGTGAGCTTGCCTGTGCGTCTAGTATTTAATACTGCTCCGTAGATAAGGCCCTGACTTTCTATTCTCAGAAACTGAATGGTATCCAAGCACACTTTTTTTAAGTAGATGCTGTATGTACAAGGGG
>NZ_JADYXE010000077.1:0-12167 GCF_015864465.1 Pseudoalteromonas sp. SWN29 | reverse complement strand
TCGCTTTAGCATTCACTATGATGTGGCTACCAATGTGGGCTGATTAATATATGTACTACAAAGATCAACAGCCCCTAGATAAATTGAAATAACTACAAAAAATAAATATAAAAAAGCGCAGATTGTGTTGGAGTAACAAGCCGCGCTTATGAATTAGTTATACAAATAAGTTTATGTGGTGCGTATTAAATAACGCTAATTTTATTACGAATGATTTTTACGCCATCCATATTTTCTAAAAACTTTTGAGCTAGTGCGCGCTGAAAACCAGTTTGTGCTTCACCGTATAAATCTACTTCACCATTTTTTACCTGCACACGAATATCACTTAACACTAGGTTAGGATTAGTTCGCAGAGTGTTGGTGATAGCTTGTTGTAGGTTAGGTTGAGTGGCAACACTGCTTACTACGGCCATGTTAGTTGCTGCACTTACTTTTGTAGCGCAAGCTAATAAAAATAAACAACAAAATGATACTAAAGCGATAGTTAACTTGAAGCGGTTCATAACTTAATCCTTACATTACGGTGAATAGTGCAGCCACAATATGGAAATTTTATCGGGCTAGTTACCTTTGTTATTACAATTTCGATGCCATAATTAATGTACTGAAATATAAGGATATTTTATTAAGTGAGAATTCAGGTGGGCAATAATTACATTTAAATGAGTATGAGTTACATGCTTGGGTTACATATGTAATACCAATTCGCTTAATTAAGTGATTTATTTTGAGGTAAGAAAATCGTGTCGATAACAAGGCAAAAATTTCGTTATTTAGTTGTTCTATATTAGAATTTTTTAACGCAGTTAGCGTCAGATTTAATCCTTAAAATTGATTAAGTATTATTGCGGATTGGTATAATGGTACAAACAGCAGAGCCTGCAAGGCTTGCATTAAAAAGCCGACAAAAGTCGGCTTAGTATAAAAATGTTTTAGGTTACTTTTTCTTTTTAACCTTAGCCTTTTTCTTGGCTTTCATTTTTACTGGATCTTTACGCTTTTTAGCAGGTGGCTTAGCTTCTTTATGCTGTGGCTCAACACCTCTAATTACACGGCGTTTTAATTTTTGCTCAATGTAGCGCTCTACTTTATATAAAATACCAATGTCGTGTGCTTCAACTAGCGATATTGCTATCCCTTTTTTACCAGCACGACCAGTACGACCAATACGGTGTACGTATACGTCGGCAGTGCGCGGCATATCAAAGTTAATAACGTGGCTGATGTCAGACACGTCAATACCACGTGCAGCTACGTCGGTAGCAACTAATATGCTTGTTTTGCCACTGTGGAAGTTTTCCATGGCTTTCATACGTTTGTCTTGTGGCATTTCGCCGCGTAACCACGCTGCTTTTACATCATTAGTGGTAAGTTCACCAATTAATGTTTCTAAGCGTTCGCGAGTTTTAACAAACACAATCGCTTTAGTTACTTCAGGATTCTTTAGCGTATTAACTAACAACTCAAGTTTATGATGGTAGTCGTCGGCTAAATGTACCCATTGGTGAATTTTAGCTTTTTCTTTACGTGACGATTCAGCTTCAAGCAGTGCAGGGTCGTTTAATGTTTTTTCAGCAAATCTTTCTACGCTGTCACCTTCAAGTGTTGCTGAGAATAAAAAACATTGGCGACGATTTTTAGCTTCGTCACAAATACGGCTCATTTCTTTTTTGAAACCCATGTCTAACATGCGATCTGCTTCATCAATAATAAGCATTTCTACGTGTTCAGCATGAAAGTTTTCGGTTTCAAGATATTCCATTAATCGACCTGGTGTAGCGATTAAAATATCGTTATTTTTTTCAAAAATTTCTTTATGCGTGCCGTAGTTAATACCGCCTGTTACTACACCAATTTTTAGGTGTGTGCGTTTAGCTAGCAGTTCACATTGTTCATGAATTTGATAAGCGAGTTCACGAGTCGGGGTCATAACGAGTACGCGCGCAAAACCAGGGTCACGACGTGGGAAATCCAGTAAGTACTGAATAGCCGGAATTAAAAATGCCGCTGTTTTACCTGTACCAGTAGGCGCAGATGCTAAAATATCGCGCCCCTGTAGTGCTTCAGGAATAGCTTGTTGTTGAATGCTGGTTGGCGTCTCGTAGCCCATTTTATTAATGGCATCGAGTAGCTTGTTATCAAGATCAAATTCAGAAAATTGCATAGAGTGTCTAAAATAAGGGACAATTACCCTGATTATACGCGCTATGCTGCGCTTGGTGAATGAAAAGGTGAAAAAATGTCTGGTTTTGTATTTAAACAATTTAAAGTTGAACACGACCACTGTGCAATGAAAGTTTCTACCGATGGCATTTTGCTTGGCGCATGGGCTAATTTAAGCAGTGCAAAGTCGTTACTTGATATAGGCACTGGCACCGGCTTATTAGCACTAATGTGTAAGCAGCGCAGTAATGAGCTTGATATAACTGCGGTAGAAATTGACGAAAGCGCCTATACCCAAGCATTACAAAATGTAGCTAATAGCCCGTGGCCAACTATAAGTATTACGCATCAAACTATTCAATGCTTTAGTAGTGACATTAAGTTTGATGTGGTTATCTCTAATCCACCGTATTTTAATCACAGTTTAAAAGGCGATAATGCTGCGCGTAATACCGCACGCCATACAGACGGCTTAAGTTTTGAAGAATTAATAAATGCGTTTAAACGTTTAAGCCATAGAGGTTCTCGCTTTAGCTTAATACTCCCAAGCGTTGAAGGCGCATTATTTATTGAGCTTGCTACTCAAAATGGGCTTTATTTAAATGCTCATTGCCAAGTAAAAGCCACGCCCAATAAAGATATTAGCCGCAGTTTAATGACATTTAGCTACGTAAAAAGCGATATAGAATCATCAATGCTGTGTATTAGAAACCTAGATAATACCTACACGGCTGGTTATATAGCCCTGTGCAAAGCATTTTATTTGAAAATGTGAAGCAATAAAGTTGAGTGAACTCTATTGGGTTATTCCTAATTTGAGATGAGCTTTAATAGTGTGTTTATAAATCACCTGATATGATTTAGCCATTAGCCCCTTAATTTAAAGGCAACACAATGAAAAAATTAAATAAAACAGCATTACTTAGCACGTTAGCAGCCACCATTTTTGCAAGCCAAAGCGCGCTTGCTGCCATTACGCCAGTTGGGCTTTGGAAAACCATTGATGAGGATACAAACCAAGCTAAGTCGTATGTACGTATTACCCAAACCAACGGTGTATTAAGCGGTACCGTTGACAAAATCATTGATCCTGCAAAACAAAACGATATATGCAGTAAATGCGATGATGAATTAAAAGACCAGCCTATTTTAGGCATGACTATTATTAAAGATGTAAAAGCACAGGATGATGGCATCTGGGGAGACGGTGAAATACTCGACCCAACAAATGGTAAAACCTACACTTTGCAACTAACCCCACAAGAGGAAGGTAAAAAGCTCGAAGTACGCGGTTATATTAGCTTTTTTTACCGCAACCAATACTGGGTAAGAGTGGAGTAAGTTTTACTATTTATTTAATGGCTATGCGTTAAATTGTTGGGCGTTAAATAATTAACCGTTAACTGAAATCATTTTTGCGCTTTGCCTTTCTTACTCACTAAGCCAGCTATATTTAATTGGCATTCAATTTTAAGTAAATAATAAAGGGTAAAATATGATTAAGTACGTAGTTGCTTTAATAATGCTAAGCACACTGTTAATAAGCGGTGGGGCAAATGCAAAGGATGATGCTGTAAATACGGGTTGGTTTAATAACACGGCTATTAAAGGGTACGACAGCGTTGCTTATTTTACGCAAAATAAAGCAGTTAAAGGCAGCGATAAATACACGCTTAGTTATTTAGGTGCCGACTGGCACTTTTCGAGTGAAGAAAACAAAACGACATTTGCAGAAAACCCAAAGCGTTATGCACCGCAATACGGTGGTTGGTGTGCTTATGCAATGGCTGATGAAGGCAATGCTGTAGGTATAGACCCAGAAGCATTTTATATTCACGAAGGTAAGCTTTACTTAAATTACAGCCAAAGCGTACAGCAAAAATGGCTAAGTAATTTACTGCCGTACATTGTTATGGCCGATGGGTACTACCCACAAACAACTAATGTGATGACGTTTCAATAAGTTTACTCATATTATTAGTTAAAAAGCCCGCAGCTAAACTAGTTGCGGGCTTTTTGCTTTTTATTTGTCAGTATTGATAAGTGAATTAAAGCGTTTCGCCGTATTCAGTCATTACCTGTTCAACCCATGTTGCAATACGGTCGTCGCTTAGCTCGTATTGGCTGTCTTCGTCGAGTGCGAGTCCTACAAACTGTTTACCATCAGGCGTTAATGCTTTTGAAGCTTCAAACTCGTAACTACTGTCGTTTGGCCAAAAACCAAGTTGAGTAAATGTTTGCGTATTTATTTCGTCGTGCAGCATGCCTAGCGCATCTTGAAACCACTGCCCGTAACCTTGCTGGTCGCCCATGCCAAATAAAGCAATGGTTTTACCGTTTAGGTTTACGTCGGCTATGTCGTCCCACTTTGACTCCCAATCTTCTTGTATTTCACCAAAATCCCATGTTGAAATACCAAAGATGATAAAGTCGTACTGCTCTGCATTTTTTAGTGGCTCGTCTTTAATATTGTGCAGGGTAACTATATCGGCACCAATAATGTCGCGAATCTTTTCTGCTGCCATTTCGGTGTAGCACGTAGTAGAACCAAAAAATAAACCAATTTGCATCGTATTTATCACTGTGTAATTGCCTGATATGATAGGCTCAAGTTTACCGTAAGGTATTTTTAATTGATACCTTAGCAAAGCATGAGAGCATAATGTGACAACGCTATCTGACGATTCTTTTGAAAATAACAGCAGTATGAGCAGTAATAGCGACTACCTAGAAACCTTTTTAGATAGCCTGTACTTAGAGCAAGGCGTAAGCGAAAACACATTAAGTGCTTATCGCAGTGATTTAGATAAGTTTTGCCTATTTTTAAAAGGGCAAAATTTAATGACGGTAACCGGGCTTGATGTAGAGGGTTACTTAGCTCACCGAGTTGATTTAGGTTTAAAACCACGCAGTACTGCGCGCAGCATTAGTGCGCTTAAGCGTTTTTATCAGTACTTTGTGCGTGAAAAACTAATTAGTGATACTCCCATGCTAAATATTTCTCAACCAAAAGCAGGGCAGTCGTTACCTAAAACACTCTCAGAGGCCGAAGTTGAGGCATTATTAAATGCGCCTAATACCGAAGAAGCAATGGGACTGCGCGATAAAGCCATGCTAGAGCTACTTTATGCAACGGGTTTGCGTGTAAGTGAGCTTGTTGGCCTGCGCATGGAGCAAATTAATTTGCGCCAAGCGGTGGTATTTGTAAAAGGTAAAGGTAATAAAGAGCGTTTAGTGCCATTGGGTGAAGAAGCCATGTATTGGCTTGAGCAATTTTTAAAGGGTGGGCGCGCACAAATGATAAAACACGCCACCGATTTTGTGTTCCCCTCTAAACGCGGTGTAGGCATGACGCGACAAACCTTTTGGCATAGAATTAAACACTATGCTATTTTGGCAGCAGTTGAGTCTCCATTATCGCCCCATACTATGCGTCATGCTTTTGCTACGCACTTATTAAATCATGGGGCAGATTTACGTGTGGTACAAATGATGTTGGGCCATAGCGATTTATCAACTACGCAAATTTATACCCATGTCGCCAATGAACGGTTAAAGTCGGTACATGCGCAGCATCATCCACGTGCGTAAGTTTGAAATTAAATATCATTAAGCCGGTCAATATATTAAGTCTTTTAGGATAGAGAGAAGTTATGAAAAAATTAATGTTAGCAGGTGCCATGTTGTGCACAAGTATTAGTGCATTTGCAAATGGCGTTGCTGTAACACCAGATGCTAATGATCCTATTATTACTAAATTTGCCGAGCTTGGTGTAACTGTAAAGCAAATTAATCCAAGCCCAGTAGCGGGTTTAAAAGAATTGATCACTAATAAGGGCGTGCTTTACGCAAGTCCAGACGGTCAATATTTAATGCAAGGTACGTTAATTGATTTAAATAATCGTAATAACCTAACAGAGCAAGCATTAAATGGCGTGCGTGTTGAAGGTGTTAAAGAATACGAAGATTCGATGATTGTGTACAAAGCACCAAACGAAAAACACAGCATTACTGTATTTACCGATATTAGCTGTGGTTACTGTCGTAAATTACACCGTGAGTTAGACGATTTACTTGATGCGGGTATTACCGTTAAGTACTTAGCGTTTCCACGTGGTGGACTGCAAGGTTCTGGTTACGCAGATTTAATGAATGTATGGTGTGCACGCGATCAGCAAGAAGCACTTACAGAAGCTAAATCGGGCACAAGTACTAAAGTAGTTGCAGGTTGTAGCGCGCCAGTTGCAGAGCATTACCAACTTGGTCAAAGCTTTGGTATTAGCGGCACGCCAGCTATTATTTTAGAAGATGGCACGATGATCCCTGGTTATCAGCCAGCAGCGGCATTAAAAGCAGCATTAGAAGCTAACAAAGCGTCGTAATTAAACGCGTAGCATTATTAAAAAGGCCTTAATGGCCTTAATGGCCTTAATGGCCTTTTTTTGTCTTTTTAATACGACTCAATAAGTTAAAACTCTGCATGAAAAAACTAATCATTGCGCGTGAAAACGTTGACGACTCGCATCTCCCGAGTAATTTACACCCTGTAATTAAACAAATTTATGCTAACCGTAATGTGTTCAATGCCGAAGAGCTAAATAACAGCGTAGCGACGCTTCACGACTTTAAACTGTTTAAAGACATCGACAAAGCCAGCGATTTATTAATTGAAGCATTAAAAGCACAAAGCCATATTTTAATAGTTGGCGACTTTGATGCCGATGGCGCAACAAGCACTGCAACATTAATGCAAGGCCTTGAGATGTTTGGCTTTAAGCATTTAGATTACTTAATTCCTGACAGGTTTAGCTTAGGTTATGGCTTAAGCCCCGCGCTTGCAGAGCAAATAGTACAAATAAAACCTGATTTAGTGATCACCGTAGATAACGGCATATCGTGTATTGCCGGTATTGATATTTTAAAAGCGGTTGGCATAAAAGTGCTGGTTACAGATCACCACTTACAAGGTGAACAGCTGCCAAATGCCGACGCAATAGTAAATCCAAATAGGCACGAATGTGAATTTCCGTCTAAATCGATTGCAGGCGTTGGCGTTGCTTTTTACTTACTAATAGCACTGAGAAGCGTAATGCGAGACTTAGGTTATTTTGAGCAGCAACCGCCACCTAATCTAGCTAACTTACTCGACATTGTAGCGCTTGGTACGGTAGCCGATGTGGTCGCGCTTGATGCAAATAACCGTACGTTGGTACACCAAGGTTTAGCACGTATTCGCAGTGGTAAAACACGCCCAGGTATTACCGCCCTTATTGAAGTGGCTAATCGCAATGCTGCCCGCTTAAGTGCAAGCGACTTTGGTTTTTCACTTGCGCCGCGTTTAAATGCCGCTGGGCGATTGGACGATATGAGTTTGGGTATAGCATGCTTGCTTAGCACCGATATAAACCAAGCGCGTAGTATAGCCGGCGAGCTCGATAGCTTAAACTTTGCAAGGCGCGAAATAGAACAAGGCATGCAAGCAGAGGCACAAGCTGTACTCGATAGACTCGCATTTAGCGACGATAACATTCCTGATGCCATTTGTTTGTTTCAAGATGATTGGCACCAAGGCGTTATTGGTATTTTGGCTGGCCGCCTAAAAGAAAAATACCATCGCCCAACTGTTATATTTGCTGGTGGCGAAAATGGTGAAATAAAAGGCTCGTGCCGCTCTATTGAAGGGCTACACATGCGCGATTTACTCGAAGGGCTTAATACTGCCGATCCGCACTTAATTAATAAATTTGGTGGCCATGCAATGGCTGCTGGTTTAAGTATTAACGAGCAGCACTTTAACGACTTTAAAATAGCGTTTGATGCCGCAGTGAGCGCGCAGCTCAGTGAAGAAAGTAAGCGCTGCATTGTGTTTACCGACGGCGAGCTGCCAAACGACTGCTTTACCATGGAATTTGCCCAGCTATTAAAGCAATCTGGTCCATGGGGTCAGCAATTTCCTGAGCCGGTGTTTGAGCATACCTTTGAAATAATACAGCAGCGCATAGTTGGCGAAAAGCATTTAAAGCTCGTGTTAAAGCATCAATCTGGTCGATTAGTTGACGCCATTGCCTTTGGTATTGACGTAAAAGAATGGCCCGACACCGAGGCTAAGTTTGTAAAAGTAGCGTACCAGCTCGATATAAATGAGTTTAGAGGTAAATTTACGCTGCAATTAATAGTTAGAGAGCTTGAAAAAGTGCACTAAAAAATATGTAATATCATGCATAAAATGCTAATAAAGCGCGCGGTTTTTTGTTAAAATCGGGCGTTTTTATCATTTGACGATAATTTATTGCGAAAATCCTATTTTAAGGGATGCAATTACCTAGCCATTTTGGAGTGATGTACATGTTTGAAGTGAATCCTGTGATTAATCAAATCAAGGAAATTCGCGAACGTACTGAATTGCTTCGGGGGTACCTTTGACTACGCTCTTAAACAAGAACGCTTAGAAGAAGTTAACGCCGAGCTTGAAGATTCAGCCGTATGGAATGAGCCTGAACGCGCACAAGCGCTTGGCCGTGAAAAATCAGCATTGGAAGCGGTTGTTGAAACAATCGACAACCTTGTAGCCGGTACTGATGATGTTGAAGGCTTACTTGAGCTTGCTGTAGAAGCTGAAGATCAAGATACCTTTGACGAAGCGCAAAGCGAATTAACTGATCTAAACGAGCAGTTAGAAGGTTTAGAGTTTCGTCGTATGTTTTCAGGTCCTCACGACTCAAACGATGCTTACCTTGATTTACAATCTGGCTCTGGCGGTACTGAAGCTCAAGACTGGTGTAATATTTTACTACGTATGTATTTACGCTGGGGCGAAGCTAAAGGCTTTAAAGTTGAGCTAGTTGAAGCGACCGACGGTGACGTAGCCGGTATTAAAGGCGCAACAGTTCGCTTTGTTGGCGAATATGCTTACGGTTGGTTACGTACCGAAACTGGCGTGCATCGCTTAGTGCGTAAAAGCCCATTTGATTCAAGTGGTCGTCGTCATACCTCATTTGCTTCTGCGTTTGTATACCCAGAAGTTGACGATAATATTGAAATTGATATGAATCCGTCAGACTTACGTATAGACGTTTACCGTGCATCAGGCGCGGGTGGTCAGCACGTTAACACCACCGAATCGGCGGTTCGTATTACTCACGTACCAACAAATACCGTAGTGCAGTGTCAAAACGAGCGTTCGCAGCATAAAAATAAAGCCCAAGCGATGAAGCAGTTAAAAGCTAAATTATTTGAGCTTGAGCTACAACAGCAAAATGCTGAAAAACAAACGCAAGAAGACGCTAAATCTGATATTGGTTGGGGTAGTCAAATTCGTTCATACGTACTTGATGACGCACGCATTAAAGATTTACGCACCGGCGTTGAAAACCGTAATACCCAATCGGTACTTGACGGTAACTTAGATAAATTTATTGAAGCCAGCCTTAAATCTGGCCTATAACCACCAAGCTAATAAAGAGCTAAAAAATGACTGATAAAATCCAAGACGAAAACAAGTTAATCGCTGAGCGTCGCGGCAAGTTAGACGCTATACGCGAAAATTGCCCAGCCAACGGTCATCCAAACCAATTCCGTCGTGAGCATTACACGGCTGATTTGCAAGCCCAGTTTGGTGATAAGAGCAAAGAAGAATTAGTAGAGATGCAAGAAGTTGTGTCTATCGCTGGCCGTATTTTAGCAAAGCGTGGACCGTTTTTTGTAATTCAAGACATGAAAGGTCGCGTACAAGCGTATGCATCTAAAGATGTTCAAAAAGATCTTAAAGAAAAATATGGTCAACTAGACACTGGCGATATTATTGGTGTTAAAGGCGCACTAAATAAATCGGGTAAAGGCGATTTATACGTAGAAATGACTGAGTATCAATTATTAACTAAGTCACTTCGTCCGTTGCCTGAAAAATTCCATGGCTTATCAGATCAAGAAACAAAGTACCGCCAACGTTACGTTGATTTAATTACCAACGAAGCAACGCGCGAAACATTCCGTATTCGCTCGCAAGTAGTTGAAGGCATTCGTCGCTTTTTAGCAGACCGTGACTTTATGGAAGTAGAAACACCTATGCTACAGGTTATACCTGGCGGTGCATCTGCGCGTCCGTTTGTAACTCACCATAACGCGCTTGATATCGACATGTACTTACGTATAGCGCCTGAGCTTTACTTAAAGCGCTTAGTGGTAGGTGGTTTTGATCGTGTATTCGAAATTAACCGTAACTTCCGTAACGAAGGGTTATCTACGCGTCACAATCCAGAATTCACAATGATTGAGTTTTACCAAGCATACGCTGATTACATCGACCTGATGAACATCACCGAAGACATGCTACGTACAGTTGCAGAAAACGTACTTGGTAGTGCAGTTGTAGTTAATACAACTAAAGACGAAAACGGCGAAGTGATTGACTCAGTAGAGTACGACTTTGGCCAACCGTTTACACGTTTAAGCATGGCGGACGCTATCTTAAAATATAACCCTGAGTTTGATGCTGCGGTATTTAATGACCCAGAAAACCACTTTGACGAATTAAAAGCGTACGCTAAACAAGTGCACGTTAAAATTCCTGAAAACTGCGTTTGGGGCCCTGGTAAGTTCTTGTGTGAAATATTTGAAGAAACAGCAGAGCACATGCTTATTCAACCTACGTTTATTACTGGCTACCCGTGGGAAGTATCGCCACTTGCACGCCGTAACGACGAAAATGCATTTGTTACAGACCGTTTTGAATTTTTTGTTGGCGGTCGTGAACTTGCAAATGGTTTCTCTGAGCTTAACGATGCACAAGACCAAGCTGAGCGCTTTACTCGCCAAGTTGAAGAGAAAGACGCAGGCGATGATGAAGCAATGCATTACGATGAAGACTACATACGCGCACTTGAGTACGGCTTACCGCCAACTGCAGGTGAAGGTATTGGTATTGACCGTTTAGTAATGTTGTTTACTGACTCATCAACAATTAAAGACGTGATTTTGTTCCCGCATATGCGTCCACAAGCTGACTAAGCTTTAGGTAGAACAAAGTAAGTTAATAAACGCCGCTTAATAGCGGCGTTTTTTTGTTTTTTAAATCGGCTTTTGTTATTTTAGTTAATAAGTACTACACTAAAAATTAAATGTAGTTATTAGTGCTGGTTAATGTGCAATCAGCTTCGCTAATTTATTGCTATTGGCAGTTTTAATATTAAAACTAACAGTGCTATAACTTTTTAGTATGATTGTTTTTTAAACATATGTTGTATTAATGTAAAGGTTTTAGCTAAAATACGCACGAAATTTAAACTGCTTAGTATTTAGCAGTTAATATAGATTCTTAAAGGACTTAGAATAATAGTATGAAAGATAAACGAGTAGATGATTTATCAGAAGAATGCACAACAGAGCAAGAACGAGATGCTTACTACCGTGCTTGTATTGCCGAATTTCAACAATTAGGTTACCAAGAACAGTATTTGGCTCAGTTAACGGATGACTTAGTTCCTGTGCTAGGTGTTAATCCTTCAAATAAAAATACGTAACCCGCTTAAATTTCAAACTAATTACACTTTTAAACCAAGCATATGTGCAATCTATAACCATATAGTCGTTTTTGGTAGAAAAGTGTTTGACATATTTTCTGAAATCTTTATTATACGCCCCACAAGACGGAGAGGTGTCCGAGTGGCCGAAGGAGCTCCCCTGCTAAGGGAGTATAGAGTTTGTAGCTCTATCGAGGGTTCGAATCCCTCCCTCTCCACCATTTCTTTTAATGGCGTGTTTTGTAAAGTTTTAAAGTATGGGTGCATAGCTCAGCTGGATAGAGTACTCGGCTACGAACCGAGCGGTCGGAGGTTCGAATCCTCCTGCGCCCACCATACTTTAATAACTCTGCTTAGAGTCTAAATAAGCAAAAGCTCTACTTATGAGTTAAAATAAGTAAACTATAAAGTGGGTGCATAGCTCAGCTGGATAGAGTACTCGGCTACGAACCGAGCGGTCGGAGGTTCGAATCCTCCTGCGCC
>NZ_JADYXE010000076.1:0-12454 GCF_015864465.1 Pseudoalteromonas sp. SWN29 | reverse complement strand
CCCCTTGTACATACAGCATCTACTTAAAAAAAGTGTGCTTGGATACCATTCAGTTTCTGAGAATAGAAAGTCAGGGCCTTATCTACGGAGCAGTATTAAATACTAGACGCACAGGCAAGCTCACTGACTTCGATGTGATAAATGATAGCTAATCATTTATCAATGAGAGATACAAGGCGCATAGCTTGCTGGCGCGTCGGGCGTTAGCCCGAAATAAATGCAACTGTTGATAATTCGATATTGGACTATGTAAAAAGGACTATTTAAAGGGAATTAAATGAAAGAGATTAAAGAATTCAATTGGAGTAAAGCAACTAAGCCTCCATTAGAAGAGTATTTTCCTGCAGATAAATTAGATCGTGCTCGCTACGCAACTTTCTTATCAAGACTATTGGCTCAAGAAGGGTTTGACGAAACCAGACCTGATGAAGACCAAAAGAAAAACTATGTATTAAACTTAAATGCAGAATGGGGGGCAGGTAAAACCTACTTTCTTAAACGTTGGTCGCAAGAATTAATAGTAGATTACCCTGTAGTTTATATTGATGCATGGCAGCAAGATTATTCAGACGACCCATTTTTAACTGTAATTGCGGGTATCATCAAGCAGCTTCAACTTCAGGCGAAGTTTAATATAACAATACCTAAAAGCGCAGTTTCGATGTTTAAGGCTGTTGCGCCTGCTATTGCACAAGGTTTAGCTAAAAAAGTATCTGGTATAGATTTAGATGAGCTACACACATTACTATTTTCTGATGATGAAATTGATAACGAGCAAAAGCAAAGCTCCAATAAATCGACTGGTAGCGACTTTTCACCGGCAGTGAAGGCGCTTGCACAAAACTTGATTAAAGATCACGAGGCTAAAAACAAAAGCGTTGAAGTTATAAAGTCTAAGTTAGCTGATTGGGTCAGTAAGTTTGAAGAGCAAAAAGATAAGTCGTTACCCATATTTATTTTTATTGATGAATTAGATCGTTGTCGCCCAAGTTATGCAGTAGAAATGTTAGAGACGATTAAACATATTTTTGATGTAAAGGGGATCGTGTTTGTTGTGGCTACGGATACCGAACAGCTCCAACATACAATTAAATCAATTTATGGTGAAGGATTTGATGCAAAGGTTTATTTAGGCCGCTTTTTTAATAGTCGCTATAGTTTAAAGCGTCCTGCTTTGAAGGATTTTTTATTAGTACATAGCGATACGACTAAATTTGAATCTACGTACTTAGAAAGTAAAAATATTGAGCTTCTCCCTCGAACAGAAACACCTGAGATCGCTGTAACTAATATTTCAGTTGTTTTAGATGCGTTTCAGGTATCAGCAAGAGCAGCAATTCAAATTACTGAGCGTATAACCGCCATTATTGTTCATTTACAAAGTGGTAAAAAAGTAGACGTACTTGTGCTAGCTGTTTTATTTTGTATCTATGAAAAAGATCATTCTCTTTATGAAGAGATCATAAGTGGCCGTTTTAAACGTGAGGGGAAAGATACTACAGATAAGTTTAGAAACATCAGTCTAAGTGAATTTCTAGAAGAAAAAATCCCAGACGTTAATATTTCAGCTGAACTAATGTATGAAATTGCCCCCCAATTTTACACAGATAAATTGACTAATAAACCAAATAGTTATTCTAAAGGAAACTACCGAATTTCATTATCTGAATTTATAGAAAAAGTTTTTTGTAAGATATTTAATAGCTTAGAAAGTTATTTTGTCGGATTTTTAGATCTTAATCATGAAGATGATACTTCTGAATTACAAAAAGCTGAGAGTGAATTAGCCGAACAGCCACGTGGAATTTCTGATGAAAAAACAATCCTTTGGATAAACTATATTTATATTCACGATGGATATAGCAGAATAACTAAAGAGCACTATCGTGAATTTATAGAGCTTTCATCACCATTAGATTACATGGGCGATAGCTAAAGTATCCTGCAGTAACATTTAACTATCTCTGTGCGGCGCTAAGCGCCTCTGTGTTGTCGGTGGTAATTCTCTATTTAAATTACCACCAACCTCAACTGGACCAATTACCTAAGCCCACACATCTTAACCCCATTTCCCGCATGTTTAAGCGCAATAATCTGCCCTTACCGTTATGCGCCATGGCCAACATATCACCCGTATTTATATCGCTTTCAACCGCGTGTTTACCCTTTAAATCACTCAAGAATGACTGCTTAATTTGCACTAGCACCTCAAGATTACAGCCAGCAGCTGCGCAGTTGATGTTTTAATAAATACTGGGTTGTTAGGTACTTCAAGTGTGTGCATAACCAGCTCCAAATTTTATAGATCACTACAATTAAGGTGTTTTCAAAGCTATAACGGGTGGCAAATCAAAAAGGGGTGAAATAATTTTATAAAAAATGTGGGGTTTAGTTACAATAGCCATTCGCAAATATTAAAACTTAACTTTTTAGGCTGTTATGCAACTCATTGAAATAAATAAAGCGCGTTATCGTAAACATTTAAACCGTGTTATTGCAGGGTGTGGTATTGGTTTGGCTGTAGGCAGCTTGGCTATATCGCAAACGCTGATTGCTTTATTTCCTGATGAAAGTGGTAGCCATTTTCACTGGAACTTAATAGGTGTTGCTATTACAAGCGTTGGGCTTGCGTGGTTACTTAATAAATACCGTACTCATACGTTTATGACAGAAGTTGTTTATGTGTGGGAACTTAAAAAAGCACTTAATAAAATAACCCGTAAAATGGCTAAGTTAAAAGCTGCTGGCCGTGAAGGGAATGCCGATGCGTTATTAGCGATCCATTATAGTTATGCGGGCTCTCGGTTATTGTGGCAGCTAGACGATAACCTAATCACTATGGACGATTTAGCCATTAAACAAGCTGAGCTTGAATCTGTTGCAGCGCAACATAATGTAACGCTTAACGTTGAAGATTACGACGCAAGTATTTTAAAACAGTTTTAAAACATAGGTTTTTAAATTAGTTAGAGAAGCCTTAATGAAAAAAATACTCATAGTGTGTTTAGGTAATATTTGCCGCTCGCCAACCGCAGAGGCGGTATTAAAAGCCCGTGCTAAAAAACTAGGCGTTAACGTTAAAGTTGATTCGGCAGAGACTATTGGTTACCACGAAGGTAAAACGCCTGATAGCCGCTCAATGGCAGCAGGGGAGAAGCGCGGTTATAGTTTTAAAGGTATTTATTCGCGCAAAGTACGCAGTAGCGACTTTACTGAGTTTGATTTAATTTTAGCGGCCGATACACAAAATTTAGCTGATTTAAAAGCCCAGTGCCCTGAGCATTTACGCTATAAGCTGGCGCTGTTTTTAGAATACGGCGAGCAAGCCCAAAGCGCTATTCCCGATCCTTATTACGGCGGCGATGATGGCTTTGAAAATGTGCTCGATTTAATTGAAGCGGCAAGCGATAAAATACTCGCTAAAATTTAATCCCTATTTTATTACTAAAGCTAAATTTAACGAGCTTTTTGTCGTATTGCATGGCGTTCCTAAAGTAAGTACATTTTATGCTTACTCAAAGGGAACTTTATGAAAATAAAAATATTACTACTCACTTTATCTATCGCTTCTTGTTCTACTTTTGCTAACGATTTTAGTTTTTCGATTGGGGGTGGCTATCCTTATTTGATTATTCCTGAAGTGTCTTTATCGGCTAACGATGATACACAGCGCTGGTATGCAAACTACAAAATAGGCCTTGATGATGGTTTTTCAGCAGGTTTTGAACAAGCGGTAAGTGATAATAAAAAACATGCTTTTGGCGCGCTTGTAGGTGCAATTGGCGCAAGAGATACAGACCAAGAGTGTGAAAGTTCAACAAATGATGTAGCAACTGACTTTGCTAATACGCTAGGTTGTGTAATTGGCGGTATTTTTGATGAAGAAACAACAAACGGCATAGGGCTTACGTACAGCTACAACTTTAATGGATTGAACCGCGCTGGTTTTAGATTAGAGCTAGATGTGGGCTACGGTAAAGCAAGCGATAGCAATGAAAAAAGAGCCGATGGCGGTATTAGCGTAAGTTACGAATTTTAACTACGTGTGTTTTGTATTAGTTAGTTTTAAAAAAGGCGCATAAAGCGCCTTTTTTAATGAGCCGCTTTTAGTGGCGGTTAATTTTAAAGTCGAGTTGTACCTGAGAAGTAGCGCTAACGGGTTTGCCATTTTCGAACTTTGGTGAGTAACGCCATTGCTCAACAGCCGCTTGGGCTAACTTTTCATAATAATCCCTATTAACTTTTAAATTAAAATTAGGTTGACGTAATTACAACAGTTTCTTATTAATATAATTTTTGACTGAATGGTAAAACTACTTAAAGGCGTTCAAAATACAGTTCAGCTTGAGTTGTTGCATTTACAGGTTTTCCATTTTTAAACTTTGGAGCGTAACGCCATTGTTTAACAGCGGCTATCGCTGATTTTTCAAACGCTTTAGAACCTTCAGAACTAATAACCTTAGGATTTTTCACAAAGCCATGGGTATCAACAGTAATCTCTAATATAACTATTACATGACTTTTAGTTTCACCGCGAGGGTATATAGGCTCGGTTATGTAGAGTGGATTTTGCTCTGAGGTATTTTTCCAGTGCGTATTTTTAGCAAAGGCTAAGGCGTGTTTAGTCGCTTTATCGCTTTCATCTTGTTTTTCATATAGCTGAACTAAACCAATATGAGCATCAAGCTTAAAGCTTTGATCTAAATTTTTATATTTATCAAATAAGCCAACTATACGGTTTAGCCTTTTAGTTGCTTTGTCGTAATCTTTACGGCCACTCTCAAATGAAACCATTAAAAGGTCAGACTTTATACGCTCTACTGCATTATCAGGTAGCTGGGCTTGGTAATATTTATCTGCATCTTGAGCGTATATTTTCGCTAAAGAATATTCGCTATGGCTAAACCCATAAAGTAATGTTTCTGCAGCTTCAAATTGCATATTGGCGACAAGGCCTGGGTTATTTTGTAATTCAGCGATTTTAATGAGTTGCTTAAAGTTTTTGACTGCGGTATCTGATTTATTCGTATGAGTTGCTTTGGCTAGTAGCGTATCCATAGTCTCTATTGAGTTTTCGCCATAGTTTTTAACTAAAATACGGTGGGCCTGTGAATACAAATCAAACCGTTTCTCTTCATTACCATACCCTATAGCCACAAGGTTCTTTGCAACATAACTGTTGATGGCTTTAGCGTAGTTAATAGCAAGCTTTGCCGTTTCATTGCTATTTTCTCCATATAGAGCGAGCCCTTTTTGATAAGCAAGTTGTGCTTCTTTTTCAGCTTGTTGTTTGGCTGCAACGAATGCTGAGTCAGTTTCTTCGGCGTTTGCAGATACAACTTGAATGCTATTTACTTGGTTTGCGAAAGTGTAGTTAGCAAAGGCTAATAAGCTTAATCCTATTGATATGGCGAGCTGTTGGTGCTTCATAATAATCCCTATTATTTATTAGCCCATAAAATTACCAAAACTATCAAGGCCTGTCATTATTTTAGTAAATTAAAGTAAACAAGCGAAGTTGTAATATTCGGGTTATTAATTGCTTAACAATCATTGAAAATAACGCCTGTCGTCGCCATATAATTGCCATAAACAGTCTTGTACTACGGTGTATTTATCCTATTTTGTGATATTATCACTTTATTGTCGTGTCGTAGTTATTTAAATATTTGGATTTGTCGTGGCGCAAGTAAGAGCAAGAGTCCAGCTTAATGTTGGCAGAAATAGTGATATCCCTGCAGAAATAATCTCATTTACTGATTTAAAAGATGGTAAAGAACATATTGCTATGGTGTTTAACAACGCTGATACAGAGCAAGATGTACCGCTTATTCGAATGCATTCTGAGTGTTTAACAGGTGATGTATTTTACTCATCGCGTTGTGATTGCGGCGAGCAGCTAAATGAATGTATTGAAATGATGCACGAGCAAGGCGGTATTTTATTGTATTTACGCCAAGAAGGTCGTGGCATTGGTTTATACAACAAAATTGATGCTTACGTACTGCAATCGCAAGGTATGAACACCTACGAAGCTAATAATCATTTAGGCTTTGCTGATGATTTACGTGATTTTTCGGATGCTGTGTTAATGCTTAATGCGCTTAATTTAAGCCACGTTAAATTAATGACCAATAATCCTAAAAAGCTTAACGCATTAAAAGATGCCGGTATTAATGTTGACTCGGTTGTGGGCACGCATGCGCACATTAAAGCGGGTGTTGCGGGTAATAAATCGTACCTAGAAACAAAAATTAAATATGGCGCGCATATGTTAGATATTAAGAAAATTAAAAAACCTTAATCATTTAATTACGTTTCGTCTATTAATACCCCCTCACGCCAAGTTATACTTGGCGTGTTTCGTTTTAAATTAAGAGCAAGTATGTCTACACAATTACGAATTTTTAAAGCCGATGCAGGGCTAAAGTGGTTAAAAGCCGGATGGCTTATTTTTAAAACCCAGCCAGCAACCTTTATTTTTATGCATTTATTTATTGGTATTGTAGGGCTGCTGTCTTTATTTTTACCGCTGCTGCAAGTAGTAGCAGCACTAGCTACGCCATTTTTAACCGCAGGGTTTTACCAAGCGGTGCTTAGTAAGCAGCAGGGCGGAAAAATTATGCTAGCCGATATTCTCAAGCCATTTACGGCTAAGGGAAATCGTTTAGGGTTATTGCGTTTAGCACTTTATCAGATGGGTGCGGGCATTTTAATGGCGTTACTTGCTAATGGCTTATTTGCCGATGCAGTAGCTGTTATGAGCCAACCAGGACTAGATCCAAACGTAGCACTTGAACAAATGCTTGAGAGTATTTCGGGCGCGAATGTCATTTTGTTTTTTATGGCAATGCTAATTTATTTAACGGCGTTTGCTTACGCTGTACCGCTTGTTTATTTTAGTAAAGAAACACGTATTTTAACGGCGCTTAAAAAATCGTTAATGGTGTTTTATCATAACATTTTGCCACTTGGCGTTTTTGGCCTTATTTGCGCATTATTTATGGCGCTTTCGATGTTCTTATCGTTCTTACCACTGTTGATTTTAATGCCGATTTGCTACATTAGCTTTTTTGTATCTTATCAAGCCATTTTTATGCCTGTTGTACCACCAAGTGACGACATTAATGTTAAGCCACTTAGCAGTGAAACAAGCGGGCGTTTTGACGCTTAATGGATGATAAATTAAAGCAAAAACTAAAAAACTATGTACTTTGGTTACTAGGGCGCCAAGAATATTCGCGTCGTGAGTTAACGCTCAAATTACAGCAAAAAGAAGCTACAGAAGAGTTTATTGAAACGCTGCTTGATTGGTGCGAAAAGCATAATTTTATTAACGAGCAGCGATACTGTGAAGGCTTTGTAAGAAAACACATATTTAAATGCCACGGGCTTAAGCGAATACAAAGCGAAGCTATGGGCAAAGGGATTGATCGTTCGCTACTTGAATTGGTAGTTGAAGAGCTTGAAGTAGATTGGTTTGAGCTTGCGCAGGATGCGTACAATAAAAAATATTCAAATACACCGCCAGATCTCGATTACAAAGATAAAGCTAAGCGCGTGCGCTACTTAATGTATCGGGGTTTTAGCTACGATGAAATTAATTTTGCAATGCAAGCACAGTAAATACAGGTGAGACTTTCAAATGCAGCACATGACTACCGCACAAATTAGGCAACAGTTTTTAGACTTTTTTGCCAGCAAGCAACATCAAATAGTACCTTCTAGCTCGCTTATACCGGGTAACGATGCCACGTTGTTATTTAACAATGCCGGCATGGTGCAATTTAAAGATGTATTTTTAGGCGCAGAAAGCCGCCCTTATACACGTGCGACAAGCTCGCAGCGCTGTGTACGTGCTGGCGGTAAGCATAACGATTTAGAAAACGTAGGCTACACTGCTCGCCACCATACATTTTTTGAAATGTTAGGTAACTTCAGCTTTGGTGATTACTTTAAGCAAGACGCGATTAAGTTTGCATGGGAGTTTTTAACTGAGGTAGTAAGCCTACCTAAAGAAAAACTTTTAGTAACTATTTATCATGATGATGAAGAAGCGTTTGGTTACTGGGCTAACGAAATTGGCTTACCTGAAGACCGCATTATTCGTATTGCGACCTCAGACAACTTTTGGTCTATGGGCGATACTGGCCCGTGTGGTCCGTGTTCTGAAATATTTTATGATCACGGCGAGCATATTTGGGGCGGGCCTCCGGGCTCTCCTGAGGAAGACGGCGACCGTTTCATCGAAATTTGGAACCTTGTATTTATGCAATACAACCGTCAAAGCGACGGTACAATGTTGCCTCTACCTAAGCAATCTGTTGATACGGGAATGGGCCTTGAGCGTATTTCTGCTATTTTGCAGGGCGTGCATTCAAACTACGAAATCGATTTATTTCAAGGCTTAATTGCTGCTGCTGCAAGTGTTACTAATGCACAAGACATGGACGACAAGTCACTACGTGTAGTGGCCGATCATATTCGCTCGTGTGCGTTTTTAATCTCAGACGGTGTTATGCCATCTAACGAAGGCCGTGGTTATGTACTACGCCGTATTATTCGTCGTGCTGTACGCCACGGTAATAAGTTAGGTGCACAAGGTTCGTTTTTCTATAAATTAGTTGCTGCGCTAATTGAGCAAATGGGTCAAGCGTATCCTGAGCTTGCTAAGCAACAAGAAATTATCGAAAAAGTATTACGCATTGAAGAAGAACAGTTTGGTAAAACACTTGAGCGTGGCTTAGCTATTTTAGAAGAAAGCTTAAGCGACCTTAAAGGCGATATTATACCGGGCGACTTAGTATTTAAGCTTTACGATACGTATGGTTTCCCTGCTGATTTAACAGCTGATGTTGCGCGTGAGCGCCAGATGACGATTGATCATCAAGGCTTTGAAGAGTGCATGGCTGTACAACGTAAAACAGCGCAACAAGCGGGTAAGTTTGGTGCAGATTATAACGACCAATTAAAATCAGATAAACACACTGACTTTAAAGGTTACGACAGCACGCATTACAGCGCGACCGTTATTGAAATTTTTGCTGGCGGCGAAGCTGTACAGTTATTAGAAGATGGTCAAAAAGGTATTGTAGTACTAGACCGCACACCGTTTTACGCAGAATCTGGCGGCCAAACGGGTGACACCGGTACTATTACAGTTGCTGGTGGCGAATTTAACGTTACTAATACCACTAAGCTTGGTAATGCTTTTGCTCACCACGGTACAGTACAAGGCCGTATTGGTGTTAACGATAAAGTGGATGCAACTATTGATGATACGCGCCGCGACAGCATCAAGAAAAACCATACCGCTACGCATATTTTACACGAAGCACTACGCCAACTATTAGGCGAGCATGTAGGTCAAAAAGGCTCACTTGTTCAGCCAGATCGTTTACGTTTTGATTTTTCGCATTTTGAAGCCGTAACTAAAGATGAGCTACGTGAAATTGAGCGTGTAGTTAATGACGAAATTCGTCGTAACTTTGCACTTAATACTGAGCTTATGGCTATTGATGATGCTAAAGCGAAAGGTGCTATGGCGTTGTTTGGCGAAAAGTACGATGACGAAGTACGTGTAGTAACTATTGGTGACTATTCTATTGAGCTTTGTGGTGGTACGCACGTTGAGCGCGCTGGCGATATTGGCTTATTCAAAATAGTATCTGAAAGCGGTATTGCCGCAGGTGTTCGCCGTATTGAAGCCGTAACTGGTGCAGAGGCTGTAGCGTACGTTAGCGAGCAAGAGCAACAACTTAGCGATGTTGCAGCTTTAGTTAAAGGCGATAGCGCATCGGTACTTGAAAAAGTAACTGCGTTGCTTGAAAAATCTAAAGGCCTTGAAAAGCAAATTGCACAGCTTAGCGATAAGCTAGCAAGTGCAGCGGGCGCGTCTTTACTTGACTCAGTTGTAGAAATTAATGGCGTTAAGTTACTTGTAGCTAACGTTGAAGGGACTGAATCTAAAGCGCTTCGCGGTATGGTTGATGACCTTAAAAACAAGATTGGCTCAGGTGTTATTGCGCTGGGTGTTGCCAGTGGCGACAAAGTAAGCCTAATTGCCGGTGTAACTAAAGACTTAACAGGTAAAGTAAAAGCCGGTGAGTTAGTTAACCATATGGCAGGTCAAGTAGGTGGTAAAGGTGGCGGTCGTCCAGATATGGCACAAGCTGGTGGTAGTGAGCCACAAAATCTTGCTGCTGCACTAGATAGCGTTACAGCTTGGTTAACTGAGCGTACTTAAGCCTAAGTGGCGCTTATTGTTCAAAAATTCGGTGGCACTTCGGTCGGCTCAATAGAGCGAATTGAAGCGGTCGCCGACCTTGTTGTTAAAACCAGACAACAAGGACATCAAGTGGTTGTGGTTCTCTCTGCTATGTCGGGAGAAACCAACCGCTTAATTAACCTCGCCAAACAAATTGATACTCGCCCGAGTAGCCGTGAACTAGATGTACTTATTAGCACCGGAGAGCAGGTTTCTGTATCACTGCTTGCTATGGCTATTATCAAACGTGGTCATTCAGCTGTAAGCTTATTAGCCGATCAAGTCAATATTCTAACCGACAATATGTTTGGTAAAGCCCGTATTGAAGACGTTGCCGCTACACGTTTAAAGCATGAGCTTGAGCATAACCGCATTGCTATTATTGCTGGCTTTCAGGGGCGTGACGTTGAGGGCAATATTACAACGCTTGGACGCGGCGGCACCGATACATCGGCTGTAGAAATAGCAGCGGCTATAAAAGCCGACGAATGCCAGATCTATACAGACGTTGATGGCGTATATACTACAGATCCTCGTGTTGAACCTAACGCGCGCAGAATGAGCCAAGTTACTTTTGCCGAAATGCTAGAGCTGGCAAGTTTAGGCGCAAAAGTTTTGCATATTCGCTCGGTAGAAGCTGCAGGTAGACACAATGTGCCACTTAGGGTGCTTTCTAGTTTTAATCCTGATGAAGGCACATTAATAAGTTTTGAGGAGAACGATATGCCAAGCAAGGTGGTATCGGGGATTGCGTTTAATCGTGACGAATGTTTAATTAAAGTAGATGGTGTGCCAAGCGGTACGCAATATCTTTCAAAAATATTGAAACTTTTTGCTGATAATGGCATCGAAATAGATATGATTAATCAAGTTAATCATATCTTTGAAAAAATAGACTATGCTTTTACTGTGCACTCGAATGATTATCTGCAAGCACTTGAATTATTGAGCGAAGATCAAGCTCAACTCAGTGCTCAAAATATAAGCGGATTACCAACAGTAGCTAAAGTTTCTGCTGTTGGAATGGGTATGAAATCGCATTCTGGTGTAGCAAGTTTATTTTTTGATGCATTAGCGCAGGAAAATATTAATGTAGTTTTAGTCTCGACTTCTGAGATTAAAATTTCAGTTTTAATAGATGAAAAGTACCTAGAGTTGGCAGTTCGTGCATTACACAAAGCATTTTTAACAGAAAATGGATAGATTGAGAGTTTTTACTTACTTTTCAGTCTAATTTTCATTAGTATGTTTAAGCGGAATCTTATAATTTTTATTGGAACATGGGAGCAAGAGAATGCTAATACTAACTCGTAGAGTAGGTGAAACCCTAATGATTGGTGACGAAGTAACAGTTACTGTTCTAGGTGTTAAAGGAAATCAAGTTCGAATCGGTGTTAATGCACCAAAAGACGTATCAGTGCATCGTGAAGAGATTTACATGCGCATACAAGCTGAAAAGTCGAACCCTAATCCGGGCAATGCTTAATCAACACGTATACGTAGTTGAGTAATTAGCTCAACTAGACTAAAAGCCACTCACTGAGTGGCTTTTTTGTTTATAAAAGCGAGTGTTTCTGGGGTTAGTATTTGTTTTGAAATGTACTGCATTCCGCTTTTATTTTTAATAATAATACCTTGCTGAGTATCTATTACTTCGCTTATGTCTTGCCAAGTTAGCTGAAAGCTTTTGTAATGATTAGCCGATTTAATGCCTTCTTCATCAAAGGTAAGTGTTACCTCAGAGCCTGACGCTCTGCTGAGCATTTGTCTGGTTACCCACCAAGGTCTGCGATAGTAAAAAGCGACGCACTCTAGTACACCTAGCATGATCATAAATGATCCTAAGTAATGATCGTTTAAAACATAAATGCCAAATAAACCAAGCGCAACGAGGAGTACAAGTAAAAAGTACTTAGGTTTGGCGCGCTTACTGTACGGGAGTGACTCATCAAAGCACTCGTAAAAGTAAGGTTTATCTAGTGTGTAGGTTGTTGTAAATGCCATATTGCCTTGCTTTAAATATCGTTTTTTTTATTTTAACAAGCTAACCGCTAAATGAGCAGCTTTATAGTCAGTGATTTTATTACAGACACAAAAAAACGGCCCTAAGGCTAACACCATTCAGTTAAGCATGTTTTGACTTAATGGTGTACCGAGTTTTTGAAATTCGAACGGTCCTACTTTTGG
>NZ_JADYXE010000075.1:0-12630 GCF_015864465.1 Pseudoalteromonas sp. SWN29 | reverse complement strand
TGCGGGAGCCGGATTTGAACCGACGACCTTCGGGTTATGAGCCCGACGAGCTACCAGACTGCTCCATCCCGCGCCTGAAATTGTATACTTGTTTAAAGTTGCTTACATTACAACTTGGCTTCCAATTTAAAAATTTATTGCGGGAGCTGTGAAGGTGAAGAGTGAACCGACGACCTTTTAAAACTACCTATTGCACTAAATCTTTATAAAATAATTGGTTGCGGGAGCCGGATTTGAACCGACGACCTTCGGGTTATGAGCCCGACGAGCTACCAGACTGCTCCATCCCGCGCCTGTATATTTTAAGTCTATCGACTACTTTATTTTATCTCTTAAGCTAGAGTTTACAGTAACCAAATCTTATAAAGAATTGGTTGCGGGAGCCGGATTTGAACCGACGACCTTCGGGTTATGAGCCCGACGAGCTACCAGACTGCTCCATCCCGCGCCTGTAATTTCTTTAAAACATTTTCGTAATATTTACGAGCCTGCCTTGAAGAGAGCGCTACTATATAGGAATAAACATTTAATGCAAGGCCTAAACTAATTAAAGTTGTTCAACCGAACAAAAAGCAATCAAATTGCTATTCTGCGATCAATCTTTGATGTGGATTAATCATTTTTTGCCATTCCCAGTCGGGATGTCCCATCACTATAAAGTCAGGGTTCTCAGTACTCTCGCGTTGATTGTACGTTAGCGGGTTAAATTCTGCATCGGTAATACAACCACCGGCTTCTTCAACAATAACTTGTGAAGCACCTGTATCCCACTCTCCCGTTGGACCAATTCTTAAAAAACAATCTGCTTTGCCTTCTGCAACAGTACAAGCTTTTAATGAGCACGAGCCAATAGCAATAGTTGTAAATTGACTATTTAAATACTGACTCACTGCTTCTATTTTTTGGCGGCGGCTCACTGCAAGCGTTAAATTTTCTGGTGGTGCTACAGATATTTGCTTATCAATTGAGTTTTCACGTTTAAAGGCACCATTTTTAGCGGTAGCAAAATAAGTCACGCCTTTTGCAGGCCAATGAATAACCCCAAGCACTGGATGATTATTTTCAATCAATGCAATATTTACTGCAAAGTCGCCACTTTCTAAAATAAACTCGCCTGTGCCATCCATCGGATCGAGTAACCAATAACGCTGCCAATCTTGTCGGTCGGCGAGTGCTGGTATAGGTGTTTCTTCCGACATAATTGGGATATCGGGCGCAAGTGCTTTTAATCCAGCAACCAATACGTCATTTGCTGCTAAATCAGCTTTGGTAACAGGCGTATTATCTGATTTCTCTTGTTGGCCAATATCGCCTTTTTTATAAATAGCCATAATTGCATCGCCAGCACGCTCAGCTAATTCAATACACGGTTCGATTAATTTATTCATCGGCAGCTCCAGACGCTAAATACTTATCTAATAATAGCAAAGCTGCAACACTGCGTGCTTCGGTAAAATCTTCTTGCTCTAATAATGACTGCCACTGAGTTAATGGCCACTTAACAACAACAAGCGGCTCTGGTTCGTCGCCAATAAGGGTTTGTGGATATAATTGCTTAGCAAACAAAATATGCATAGTGGCATTAAAGTAACTTGGCGCCATTGTTACTGTTCTTAATGGTTTAAAATACTCAGCACCAAAGCCAATTTCTTCTTTAAGCTCTCTGTTAGCAGCTTGCTCTGGCGTTTCGCCCGGATCGATTAAACCTTTAGGAAAGCCCAACTGATAGTCGTTTGTACCCGCACAATACTCACGTACAAGTAGTAGTTCATTGTCTGCACTTAACGGAACAATCATGACAGCTCCCCGGCCACCGCCGCGAATTCGCTCATACTGGCGCTCTTCGTTATTAGAAAACTTTAGCTCTAAAGACTCTACAGTAAACAGGCGGCTTTTAGCGACAACATTGTTACTGAGGATTTGTGGTGGTGTTGGGTGCTTTTTCTGTGTCATTGGCGTTAATTTGCTATCATGGCAGTTAGTTCAATAATAAACCTTATAAGTTGAAATTCCTATGTTAAATTGGTCAAAAATCGATACCGTTTTGCTCGACATGGATGGAACATTACTCGATTTACATTACGACAGTCATTTTTGGCTTAACGTTATTCCTGCGCAACACGCATTAGCAAGGGGCATTAGCCTAGATGCAGCTAAAGCAGATATTTTAAAACGCTATCAAGCTGTGAGCGGTCAAATACAGTGGTATTGTTTAGATTATTGGGAGCAGCAATTAAGCTTGCCTATAATGGATCTTAAACGAGAGTCTCAGCATTTAATTAAAATGCGCGAAGACGTACCTCATTTTTTAACTGAGCTTAAAAAAGCAGGCAAAGAATTAATTTTACTTACCAACGCCCACCCTGAGAGTGTCATGCTTAAATTTGAGCATACAGCGATTGATAACTACCTAGATGGCGTAGTGTCTACTCATGAATATGGAGTAAGTAAAGAGCAACAAAGTTTGTGGCACCAAGTACAAAATGACTTAGGCTTTAATAAAAGTCGTACTTTGTTTGTAGATGACAGTGTGCCGGTATTAAATGCCGCACGAGAATACGGCATTGAGCACTTACTTGCAGTTGCTAACCCTGATAGCCAACAACCACATAACGAAATAGCCGATTATCTAAGTGTTACCGACTATCGTAAGATTATTTAACCTTTCGCTGGCTTTGTACTAAAGTCAGCTGCCTTTGCCTCTTTATGCCCACTGTATATTCCATTGTATGAACTTGTAACATCCAAGTCAGTTTGCATAAAGCGTATATGGCAAAAATTCACTCTAGAATATATACGGATATCATTACAAGATTCGTTTTTTATCTCAAAGGTTATAGATGATGGGTTATTGTGACCAAATGTTGGTGCAACATAATTAGCGCTGAAGTTAATGCTCAAACCCACTCTAGCGTAACAGGATAGTTGACTTAGCTCTCCGCACAAAGAATTTGGTAAACTCAAAGACTCAACAGAAGCTCCCAATATAAAATCACCTGGTTTTAATACATACCCTTCAATTGGAATTTGTATAGCTTTAAAAAAAGATTTCGTATCTGTAGATTTAGTATCAATTTCTCTATCGTGCTGTTCCATTAAAAGTATGTGGTCACTTAGCCTCAGTAAATAGCTCGCAGGCCTGAATGAGCTTTCTTTAAAACCCTTAATAACAAGCTTACCTTCAATTAGGTGTCTTTTTATGCTTTCGGAACTTAATACCATTTAATACACCCTTGTTACTAATTCTGAGTTACTGCCAGGAAAAGAGCTCGTATTGATTTCTTTAATAATTTCAGGAGGGATAATATAAATTTCGTTAGTATTAGATTTGAGTATTGAACATGCCTGATAATCAAGCACATAATGCTTAGCTTGCTCTTCATACAAAGTAAGTGATTTAAGCTCTATATCATCTAATGACCAGCGGTTAATGATCGTTGGCTTATCGAAACCAACATGATATTGAGGAGCACCTTTTTTTACATATAACAAAAGGTCTGCTTTAGTCAAAAAAGCTGCTTCTGCAGCTAGTGAATCACTACTAATACAACCTGAATCAGGCTTAATGAAAAAGCAACTAGCACTAGCTGTAGATAAGTATTTTTCTACTTCATTGACATGCACTTCATTCGGATAGACATTTACAGAAAATGAGTTTAAATATGATATTGCGATACCATTTAATATCGAAATTATGCCTTTCCCAACTTCATCTACATAACTATCCATAGCTAGGTTTTTAACTAAATCAGTAAAAAGAAAAGCTCCTATGCCACCGCAAATAAATATGAACTTTGTTGATGGGTTGTTTGCAATAATCACTGGTAAATCTTTGAATACATCAGGAGTGATATGCATATTTCTATACCCCCACCATGGCACATCAATTTCGGTACTAGCTTCAGAAATAGCACCACCGCCGGTTAGTCTTATAACAACGGTTTTCATTTCAACCAACCCATGGCATTAAAAATCTTGCAAGCACCGTCAGTTAATTCTTCTTTCATTTTTTGAAGTTCATTCAAAGAAACCCACTTAATACTTTTAACTTCAGCACCAAGCTTTAAACTATTCTCATCTATAATTTCATAAGAATTAAAAACATGCCAATCATGTAGCTCACCACCGTGACCACATTTGTCTGTTAAGTCATCAATATGAAAAATATAACTTAAGCTATTTATGTTCAGCCCAATCTCTTCATTGGCCTCTCTCTCAACAGCATCAGCAAGCGTACTATCTTGATACTCAACATGCCCTGCAACAAGGCTGTATTTTCCCTGGTAAAACTCCTTAGCTTTCTCAATTAGAAGAATTTTATTATTATTAGTAAAAATAGCAGCGACTGTTATATGTTTAATTTTATTATTTATTTCAACTTCCCTGATGCCGCTACCCGTTGATTGTTCAAAGCTTTCTTCTGCATAAAGTTCTTCATTTGTCGAATTACTCAAATTAGTTATAGCTTTATAAGCAGTACCTATTCTGTTTTGTAAAAATTTTAGCCTAGTACGAGTTTCTTGATCACCACTAGATGCATGAATATCGGTTGCATATTTGGGTAAATCATCTGGTTTTATTCCTCTTGATAATAACCATTCGGCTAATTCAAGTAGTGCCTGCTTTTCGCTTTGCTCTATTGGCTGCTTTAATAATTCAATACATTGAACATCATTACTATCTTTAAAGTTTTTAACAGCATCACTAAGTTTATTTATGGCTTCTGAATCGGTGCTCGTGATACGAAAGCGGTATAAATTATTAGCAAACTTTAATGGACCAGGTTGTAATTCAACAAACTTATTTTCTATAAGACGAATTTTGCACCCAGGGTAACCTTTTTTATATAAATGAACCGACGTTTTACAATAACTCTCTTGATTATCTTTAATGTCTTTAAAAGAGCGCAACACTCTAAATACGCGACGGATAATATCCATCTCTATATGTGCTTTTTTATTACTAGCTCTTACAAACTGATCTGGTAACGCACCAACGGGGACTTCATATTCTTTCATTAACTCCAAAATTGCTGAGTCTGTTTTAACGTTTGGACTGCAAATAAAGAAATCTATATCAACTTTAGTGGTACTTGTTTGATAAGCTTTTAAATCTTTTAATATATCGTGTGATAATTGTGAAGTAGTTGAAAAAATTGATATTTTCATTGTTCCACCCACGGCGCATAACTCTCTAACTTTACCTTTAAAAGAATCATTATCAATATTTTCACTGCTTAAATCGCAATTTACAGTTAATTGTTCTTCAAACTTGATAAGTAATTTTTCTAAATCAGCTGGCTTAATAATTTGCGAGAGGGACTCTTTGAGCATTAACCTTTTATAAAACGGCTCTTTTAAAGCTTTAGTAAAAATTTCTTTAAAATCTTCTGACGAAAGCTGACTACAGTTTATGCATTCGTTGTCATTGTTAATAAGTAAGATAAAGATAGCAGCTTCAAAATTGGTAAAACGAGTGAAGTGTATTTTTTCTATTGGTTTGTTAGCTAATAGTCTTTCTAAGGGATGGTTTTTAGCTAACCATGTTGAAAAGTCGTTGAGGGAACGACTCGTTTTTGCTTGCTCTCGAACAACTTTGCTTTTGAAAGCTCGATAAAACCTTAATTTAAATTCGAGCCATGTATTAGGCCAACCATTTTTGTAGATATATCCAAATACCCCTCCAATGACCAAATATATGAAGCTAGCAATTACACCATTTTTTACTGAATTACTAAAAAAGTAAAAGACGGGGATTAATAGTAGCCCGCCAGCAATCAAAGCTTGCACAAGATTATTCAATTCCTTTTCCCTTCAATTTCAAGCGTGCAATACTTGCACGCTTTTCTACTCTATTTCACACCGGTGTGACCAAAACCACCTGTTCCACGCTCTGTTGCTTCAAACTCATCGACAAGTACAAAATCAGCTTTAAGTACTGGTATAAACATCAATTGAGCAATTCTATCACCAGAGTTTATTGAGAATTCATCATTACCCCTATTCCATACTGAGATGAATAACTCACCTTGGTAATCTGAATCAATTAATCCGACTAAATTACCCAGCACAATCCCATGTTTATGACCTAAACCTGATCGAGGTAAAATAGTAGCAGCCATTCCTGTATCCTGCATATTTAAAGCAATACCAGTAGGTATTAATTTTGTCTCACCCGGTAAAACTTGTAAAATATCATCAATACAAGCTCTAAGATCTATAGCAGCAGAGCCATCTGTAGCATACTCTGGCATAGGAATTTCAGTACCGACTTTAGGATTTACAATTTTTAATTCAACTTTTTTCATTTTAAATTTTCTACTCTAAATAAATTTATAAAAATAATATAGATAATATAACTTAACGACCAGTCGTAAACTCATGCCAAGAATCAATTAAATCAATAAAATCTTCAAAACCACAACCACTGCTTAAACCATTTTCTTCAAGTGCTAAATCGTCATCTTGATACGCGATTAGGTCTTCACTATCTTGATGAAGTGCATGGGCTTCAAATAATGCTTCGTCTTTCGTTAGGATTAAATCTATTTCTTGACCCTTTAGCGTTAGCGGCTCATAGCTTGAACTCACCGATGTAATAAGCGCTTGCACCATGGCTACTTTTTCTTTGCCTATTTCTTCGTTTAGCCAGCGACCAATAATGGCATGTTCGCTACTTATTTTAATACGTAACCCGCTAATAGGATCGCGAATAAATTGATATTCCATAGGGTTTGCCTGTAAATCTTTCATTGCGTAATTATATACGTAAACGCCCGTAAACCACAGGACATATAAAGCAAAATAGCGCCACAAGGGCGCTATTTTAATAAACTTTAAAGCCGTTAACTTCGCGATCTATAACGCGCAGCATCAATAATCGACCATAAGTAAATAATAGGCACAAGTACAAAGCCTACAAGCACATAAACTAGTGCGTAACTTATTATAATAGCGAGTGCAAAAAATATAGCGGCTAAAATACGCCCCTGTACTAACTGACCTAAACCAGGAAAAAATATATTACATATTGCTGCAATTACGTTACCGCCAGAACCTTGATCTGCCATACTAACCTCTGTATTTATTTAATTTTATAATTATTTACTTACACACTTTATGCCAATTTATTAAAGCTTACAAATCAAATAGTTAAATTAGTCTAGATTTAAGGAGTTAGTAAATTTTGCTAAATTTAGGTCAAATTAGCAATTTCTGTTATGCGTTTGCACTTTTCCGCTTGTTTAAATAAGTAGCAAGTCACTCGTTTTGAACACTATTTTATAAATAGCTGTTTATAAAAACAGTATTTTATTTAGCCTAACAAAAACACCTGTTATACTGCCCACAATATTGATTAAAAAGGCGTAACGATGGACGTTTCACAATTACTCGATGGCTTAAATGACAAACAACGCGATGCCGTTGCAGCCCCACTACAAAACATGCTGGTATTAGCAGGTGCTGGGTCTGGTAAAACACGAGTGTTAGTTCATCGTATTGCGTGGCTTATGCAAGTTGAGCAAGCCTCTGCTTACAGTATTTTTGCAGTTACCTTTACTAATAAAGCAGCTAAAGAAATGCGTAGCCGCGTTGAAGAAACACTAAAAGCCCCTGTAGGTGGTATGTGGATTGGTACGTTCCATGGTTTATCGCATCGTATTTTACGTGCTCATCACCGTGAAGCTAACTTACCAGAAGCCTTTCAAATTTTAGACTCTGACGATCAGCTTCGGATGATCAAGCGCTTATTAAAATCGATGAATATTGATGATAAAAAATGGCCTGCTAAACAATTTGGCTGGTACATAAGCGCCAAAAAAGATGAAGCACTTCGCCCTAAAGATATTCAAGCATACGATATTAATGAGCAAATGATGCTGCGTGTTTACGCCGCCTATCAAGAGGCCTGCGATCGCGCAGGCTTAGTAGACTTTGCTGAAATATTACTACGTAGCTACGAAGTATTAAAAAATAACCCTACGTTACTACGCCATTATCAGCAACGCTTTGCCCATATGCTAGTAGATGAGTTTCAAGATACAAATACCATTCAATATGCGTGGTTAAAATTACTTGCTGGCGATACAAATAGCATTATGATTGTAGGCGACGATGACCAAAGCATTTACGGTTGGCGTGGTGCTAAAATCGAAAACATTAAACGTTTTTTAACTGACTTCAGCGCAGAAACCATTCGTCTGGAGCAAAACTACCGTTCAACTGCAACTATTTTGAAAGCGTCTAACGCATTAATTCAAAATAACTCAGAACGTATGGGTAAAAGCTTGTGGACCGACGGTAACGATGGCGAGCCAATCTCTATTTATGCAGCATTTAATGAGTTAGACGAAGCCCGCTTTGTAAGTAGCAAATTACGAAGCTGGTTAAATGCAGGTAATGCGCTGCAAGATGCAGCAATTTTATACCGTAGTAACGCGCAATCTCGTGTACTCGAGGAAGCCATGCTGCAAGAAGGCTTAAAATACCGTATTTATGGTGGTATGCGATTCTTCGAACGACAAGAAATTAAAGATGCGTTGTCGTACTTACGCCTAGTCGGTAATCGTCAAGACGATGCCGCATTTGAGCGTGTAATTAATACGCCAGCACGCGGTATTGGCGACAAAACATTGAGCCATATACGCGACTGTGCACGAGCAGAATCGTTACCGCTTTGGTATGCCGCAAAAGCAATTGTAGAACAACAGCATTTATCTGGCCGTGCCTCTGGCGCAGTAAGTAAGTTTGTAGAGCTCGTTGAACAAATAGAAGATAAAATTAGCGATCTAACTTTACATGAGCAAGCCAAGTACACAATTCAAACCTCAGGCTTGATGGCAATGTACCAAGCTGAAAAAGGCGAAAAAGGCCGTGCTCGCGTAGAAAACTTAGAAGAGCTAATTAGCGCATGTGACCAGTACGAACTTCCTGAAGACGAAGAATACAGCTCGCCTTTACAAGGTTTTTTAGCACATACCTCACTTGAGTCAGGTGAAGGGCAAGCAGAAGAGCACGAAGACGCCGTACAAATGATGACGCTTCACTCAGCTAAAGGCTTAGAGTTTCCGTTAGTGTTTATGGTAGGCGTAGAAGAAGGCATGTTCCCTTCTCAGCAAAGTAACGAAGAGTCTGGCCGTTTAGAAGAAGAGCGCCGCCTTTGTTATGTAGGCATGACACGAGCAATGGATAAGTTATACATTAGCCATGCTGAGAGTCGCCGCTTATACGGGCAAGAAAAATACCATAGCCCATCACGCTTTTTACGCGAAATCCCTGAGGACTGCGTTGAGGAAATCCGTATTAAAACACAGGTTTCTCGTCCACCTGCTGCCGGGCGTTTTAGCGCATCAGTTAGCCATGCCGCATTTGAAGACAGTGGCTTTAACTTAGGTCAACGAGTACTTCATGCTAAGTTTGGCATTGGTACCGTACTTAATTACGAAGGCAGCGGCGCGCAATCTCGCGTACAAGTTAACTTTGATGACCTTGGTAGTAAATGGTTAGTAACGGCCTATGCACGATTACAAGCAGTATAAAGCACACCTAAATGAGTTAGAACAACAACTAGCTGACGCATATCATCGTCAGCTAGTGTTGATTACGGGCAGCCCAGCTTGGTGTTATGAATTACTTAACTCATTAATAGATGAAAACAATACACTTGTTGTCTCAAAGCAGCGTGCGCTTAAAAATTCATACTGGCCTACTCGCACTCACCAAATTTTAGGGCAAGAATTTGCTCATGCTGTTTACGACGGTTTTAGTGGTTTGCACCCAGATAAACTTGCAGCACTTTCCGGCACCGTTAAAGCCGGTGGTATGCTGTTTTTATTACTGCATGAATTAGGTGACTTACCTACTTGGCAAGACCCTTCATTAAGTACAGTACAATCACACGGTCATACCATTAACTACAGTTTATTTAATAAACGTTTCGCAACTGTTATTAAACAATTACCTGCTTTTCATTTTAGTGAAAAAAATGGCTGTATTGATCACAACTCCAGCTTTGTTACACATAATAAAATTGATTATCAACCTCAGCAAAGCTGCGTTGAACAAATAGTTAAAGTGGCTAAGGGCCGTGCCAACAGACCTTTACTTATTAATGCCGATAGAGGCAGGGGTAAGTCGGCAGCACTCGGCCTCGCAACAGCAAAACTGACTGATAAAAAAGTAATTATTTGTAGTACTCAGTTTAAAGCGACCCATAGTAGCTTTAAACATTTAGCCAACGAGTTAAGCCTGCAATACAATGCTGAACATAAACAGCTCGCCAACTTGCACTACGTTGCACCTGACGCGTTATTAAACACACTACCTGAGTGCAATTTATTACTAGTAGATGAAGCTGCAGCAATCCCTGTTCCGTTATTACTACAAATGCTAGCTAATTACCCTCGTATAGTATTTGCAAGCACTCTGGTTGGGTATGAGGGCAATGGCAGAGGTTATACCATTCGCTTTAGTAACTATATTAAAGCGCACTATAAAGCCTCTAAAGTTGTAACACTGGATGAGCCACTGCGCTTTGCTAAACACGATCCCCTTGAGCAACACATTCGCACACTGTTTGCACTCGATGCACAATATAATGAGTTAAGTAGTAATCAATTAGAACAGCCAGTTCATAGTGAAATAACTCAGCAATCCCTTGTAAACAATGAGCCATTACTGCAGCAAGTTATTGCCCTGCTTGCATTAGCTCACTATCAAAGTAGTGTAAACGACTTACGCCAACTACTAGACGCACCATCGCAACGACTATTTATTAGCAAAATTAATAATCAATTAGTTGGCGTATGCTTAATCGCCATAGAAGGTGGTTTGAGTGAAGAACTTGCCCTACAAGTTATAAGTGGAGAGCGTCGTCCGCAAGGACATTTAATGGCGCAAGCACTCTCACAACTTAGCTTTAATAATGACTGTTTAACACAACTGAGCGCTCGCGTTGTACGAATAGCGATTGATCCGAGTTCTCACAATATAGGGCTTGGTAAAAAGCTACTTAGCTATTGCGAGTCGCAAGTAAAAAACCAATGTAGTTGGTTTGGTGCAAGCTTTGGCGCAACAGCGCAGTTACTTAATTTTTGGCAGAACCAAGGATTTGATACCATAAAACTGGGTTATCAACGCGATAAAAGCACAGCTGAACATTCAGCGCTTGTGGTTAAATGCTTAAATAACAAAAGTGCAATTATCCAACCTTTGAAAAAGCAGTTTAAAAACGACTTTTTTTATGGGCTTTTAACACACTTTAAAACACTAGATTGGCAACTTGTAAGTATTTTAATTGAAGGGCTTAGCGATGAGTTAGTAGGTCTAGAGATTCGCGAAAGATTAGTCTTGCTCGTAAACAGTAACTTCACTCAATTTAGTATCTCTGCGACTCTTTGGCAGATAATGAACCAGTCTCCTTCTTGTATGTCTCAATTAACAGAGTCTGATAAACAACTCTTAATAAAGTTAGTACTACAAAATGAAAGTAATGAAAAAGTGATTCAATACTTAGGTTTATTAGGAAAAAAACAGCTTGAGAATCAATTTAAATGTGCCATAAAAAACCTCACTAGTACCATCTAATAATCTTTAGTTGCCCTATCTCTGTTAAATTTCATCCATCTTTAAGCTATTTATTTAATCCCAGACAGCGAAAAACCCGTTACATTTCTGTAACGGGTTTCTTTAATTTGAAGTCGGTGCGTGGTGTCGTGGTGCCCACTGCGGTAGAGAGCCACAGTGAAATTCTACACTATCTTTGCATCGGGAGTCGCGTTGCTCGCCCGACCTACGTGATGGGTGTTGATGAGTGTGCATTAATTGTACACACTTCACTTTTCTGTAGACGTAAAAAAGCCCGAATCGTTAGATTCAGGCTCTACAATATGAAGTCTGGTGATGTCGTAGTGCCCACAGCGGCGGAGAGCCACATAGCAAATGCGACACTATCATCGTTCGAAACTTTGGTTTCACTACTGAGTTCGGTATGCGCTCTTGGCTATTTAATAAATTCCAGATAGCAAAAAACCCGTCACATTACTGTAACGGGTTTCTACAATTTGAGGTCAGTGCGCTCTACGCAGTAGGATGTCGTGGTGCCCACAGCGGTGGAGAGTCACTTAGCAAATACTACTGAATTAGCCGACTGAGATATTGAGAAATTTTATTGTGATTTTGGTGTGATTTTAAGCGTCGGGAGTCGTCGCTACGCTCGCCCGACCTACATGATGGGTGTTGACGAGTGTATTAATTGTACGAATCTGACTTTTCTGCAGACGTAAAAAAGCCCGAATCGTTAGATTCGGGCTCTCTACAATTTTAAGCCTGGTAATGTCCTACTTTCACATAGCAAATGCTACACTATCATCGGCGCTGTTTCGTTTCACTACTGAGTTCGGCATGGGATCAGGTGGGTCCAAAACGCTATTGTCACCAAGCAAATTTGGGCGTTAATTCGTATCGCTACAAATTAACTGAATTTGGAAAATATCTGATAATATTTTTTAAGTCTTTCAGTAAATATCTACTTTAGTCATATTAACTTCTTCGCTTGTTTCACTATCACATAAAACGCGTTTGGCGTTGTATGGTTAAGCCTCACGGGTAATTAGTACAAGTTAGCTTAATG
>NZ_JADYXE010000074.1:0-13732 GCF_015864465.1 Pseudoalteromonas sp. SWN29 | reverse complement strand
AAAAGTAGGACCGTTCGAATTTCAAAAACTCGGTACACCATTAAGTCAAAACATGCTTAACTGAATGGTGTTAGCTAAATAGCGGCATTTTCGTTTTTAAGCTTTACTTAAAGGTAGCTAACAACGTGAGTATTTGCTGTAACTTAATAACGGTTGTTTTAAGTTTTTCTTCATCAAAACCATCGTTAGATAAGCTTTCAACATCAGCGGCTACATCTAGAACATAAGGCTTAAAACGTTTAGCTTCAAAGCTAAAACCGGCATCTTGTGCAAATAAGGCTTTAAATTTGCCATGGCCTTGTTGTTGTAATTCGTCTAATTTTTTATCGGCGTCAAGTGCCTGACGATAAACAATTTTTAAGTTAGTGTTGAGTTGTTCAATTATAGAATCCATGGTTTTCCTAAAGCTTTGTGCTGCATGGCCGACATAATACGTGGATTACATTTAAAAGTCAGGTTGATTAAGGCTTATAATTATGAATATATCAGGTGGAAATTTACCAGCTATGTCTGGTTCAGGCCAAGGCAGCGAGCTTTACACTGCTGCTTTGTCTAAAAAACAGCAATTAGCTGATGGCGCTGCAGCGCTTGCACTTATTGAAGGTGCAGCGCAATCGTCAAGTGCGCAAACGCCGGCTAAATCGGCGACTGCATCACTGGGTAATAACGTAAATATATATGTTTAAATGAGCTTAAGGTCGATAGGTGTTTTACTTTTTTGACCACCGATCTCTCTTACTAATTTAGGCACTAAAAATCCGGGCAGGGCTTTTAATAGCTCTGCCATTATTTTTATTGCTTGCTCCTCGTTAATATCAAAGTGGCTCGCCCCTTCAACTTTATCTAGCAAATACAAATAATACGGCAATACGTCTGCGTCAAATAACGCTTCGCTTAAGTTTATTTGCGCATCGAGCGTATCGTTCACATCTTTTAAAATTACAGCTTGGTTTAGAAGCGTTACGTTTGCTTGTTTAAGCTTTTGCATGGCAACTTTAAAGTCAGCGTCTATTTCGTTGGCATGGTTAATGTGATTAATAAAAATAATTTTTAATGGCGATTTTGCTAATCGTTCACATAACTCATCGGTAACTCGCGCCGGTATAACTACTGGCAAACGGCTATGAATTCGCATTCGTTTTATTTGTGGTAATTGTTCAAGCTCATCCAAAAACCAGCTTATTGCATCGTCTTTGGCCATCAGTGGATCGCCACCACTTAAAATCACTTCGTTTATATTACTATCTGATTTTATATAGCTCAGAGTTTCAAGCAGACTTTTTTTATTGAGTTGGTTTTCTTGATACGGAAAATGCCTTCTAAAGCAGTAACGACAATTTACAGCACAGCCGGTTTTAAACATCACCAAAACACGCGATTTGTACTTATGTAAAAGGCCTGGTTGGTCGTTATCTTGCTCAAGTAGGGGATCTTTATTAAAACCCGATTTAGTCAAAAATTCTTGATGGCGTGGCATAACTTGTAGCAAAAGAGGATCGTTTGGATCGCCTTTGCGTATTTTTTTTATAAAAGGGATAGGCACGCGTACCGGAAATAAACTACGGGCTTTTAGGTCGTTTTCATGGACTTGGCTCGATAAACCGACCATTTCAAGCAAGGTTTTTGGGCAGGTAACTACATTTGCTAATTCTTTTTGCCAGTTTTTATGCAAATTTGCTTCATTTCTTTGTATCATTGGCATGTAGATTACTCGAAAAAATATAAATAGAGGAAACGATGGCGAATTATAGCACCAACGAGTTCAAGGGCGGCCTAAAAATTATGATGGACGGCGAGCCTTGCAGTATCTTAGAAAATGAAATGGTAAAACCTGGTAAAGGCCAGGCGTTTAACCGTGTTCGTATCCGTAAACTTATCTCTGGTAAGGTGCTTGAAAAAACCTTTAAATCGGGTGAATCAGTTGAAGGTGCTGATGTAATGGATACAGATTTAGCGTATCTATACACAGACGGCGAATTTTGGCATTTCATGAATAACGAAACATTTGAGCAAATTGCTGCTGACGAAAAAGCACTAGGCGATGCAGTTAAATGGTTAGTTGAAAATGACTTATGCACAATTACATTATGGAACGGCAGCCCTATTGCTGTTACGCCACCTAATTTTGTTGAGCTTGAGATCACTGAAACAGATCCTGGCCTTAAAGGCGATACAGCGGGTACTGGTGGTAAACCAGCAACGCTTAGCACAGGTGCTGTGGTACGAGTTCCATTATTCGTACAAATTGGCGAAGTAATTAAAGTAGACACTCGTAATGGTGAATACGTAAGCCGCGTTAAGTAAGTTTTAACGTTGTTTAATAAAATCCTGGCTTTAATGCTGGGATTTTTTTTGGAGAAAATATGTCAGCAGATCTTTGGGCCCCAAGCGCAAGCATTGAAACACTAAAACAACGCGCAGCGATATTACGTAGCATCCGTGAATTTTTTTATGCACGTGATGTTTTAGAGGTAGAAACTCCAAGCTTAAGTGCTGCCAGTGTAACCGATGTGCACTTAGCCAGTTTTAATACCACATTTGTAGGCCCTGGCCATGCTGGTGGCCTTCCTCTGTTTTTACAAACATCTCCAGAGTTTGCTATGAAACGCTTGTTAGCAGCAGGCTCAGGCGCTATTTTTCAGCTTTGTAAAGCATTTAGAAATGAAGAAGCGGGTAGACATCACAATCCCGAATTTACAATACTGGAATGGTATCGCCCAGGCTTTGACGAATTTGCACTTATGGATGAAATGGATGAGCTAATGCAGCTTGTTTTAGATGTTGAACCTGCAACTAGATTTACCTATCAAAAAGCGTTTGAACAAGCACTCGGGCTTGACCCGCTAACAGCGAACATAGAGCAGTTAAAGCAACTTGCGTGTGAGCATGGGTTTGCTGATATAGCCCAAAATGAAACGCATAAAGATACCTTACTGCAATTATTATTTTGTATGAAAGTGGAGCCAACAATAGGACAAGATAAGCCATGCTTTGTGTATCACTTTCCAGCTTCTCAAGCGGCACTAGCGCAAATTTGTGAACACGATGAGCGAGTAGCAGGGCGCTTTGAGCTTTATTATAAAAATATGGAATTAGCGAATGGCTTTAACGAACTTACAAATGCCAGTGAGCAAGCTAAACGTTTTAATGAAGATAACACATACCGCGCCAACAACGGTTTAAAACAAGTACCAATGGATACGCGCTTAATTAAAGCGCTGGAGCATGGATTACCACAATGCGCAGGGGTTGCTTTGGGAATTGATAGGCTGGTAATGCTCGCAACAAACAAAGAGAAAATTAAAGACGTGATCGCGTTTGATGTGCAAAGGGCGTAATGCGTACCCTGTAGGCGTAGGTGGCAAACTTGTAGGTGCGAATTTATTTCGCGCTCGTGTAATTTAACTTTATAAAAAAGCGAGGCATAAAACCTCACCTACAATAAACATCAACCCCAACAACATACACTAAACCTGTAGGTGCGAATTTATTTCGCGCTCATGTAATTTAACTTTATAAATAAGCGAGGTATAAAACCTCACCTACAAATAAAAACACCGCGTTTAAATTAAACGCGGTGTTTTTTATTGCTTGCTGAAATCTTTCATTTGAAAGTCAACGGCTGTGTTTTACAGATTAAGCGTAAACGTAACACCTGCTACACGAGGCTCGCCTAGCTGTGTGTATGTATGCGTTGCATAACCATCTTGTGGGTCATTACCAAATTCAAAACCACGTGTTGGGACTGTTTCGTCAAACACGTTACGAGCCCATGCGCGAACTGCCCACATGTCTGCTTCGTAGCCAAAGCTTAAATTAACTAAGTTGCTGCTTGGTGCTTGTGAGTTATGGCTATCTGAGAAATAGTAATCGTCTTTACCTTCAACACCAATCATACCGTAAAGCTCACTGGTAAAGTTATAACGAGCAGTAAATGCATATTGATATTTAGGCGATTGTGCTTGTTCGCGGCCGTCTTGGTTTAAGCCTGACCGCGTTACAAAGTCGTCTATTTCTGTATTTAGGTAACCAGCACTACCCGTTAAAAATAAATTATCAGTTAGTTGATAACTACCTTCAATTTCAAGTCCGTAATTACTACCAGAGCTGGCATTATCAACATAACCGGTAAATTGCTGACCTTCTACTTGCCATGCTTTTAACTGAATATCATCGCGGTGCATGTAAAATGCAGCTAAGCGAAGCGTAAATTTATCATCAAGTGATGAACCTTTAACACCAAACTCACCACTCCATAAATATTCTGGGTCGAAGCTCGTATGCTGCTGGAAAAAATCAGCGCTTAGGTTTAAGCCTTCATCTTTCGCTTTAGCCAGTGCTTCTGAGTTAATACCGCCGGCTTTATAACCACGAGTGATACTTGCATAGATCATTGTGCGATCAATGACTTGATACTCTAGCGCAACTTTACCGCCAACCATTACGTCGTCAGTATCTTGTATAAAGCCATTACTATCGGTGTAGTCACCTTGATATTGCTCTACACGTAAACCTGTAATGAGTGTTGTTTTAGGGCCAACAGGAGTCGCTAATTGTCCGTATACTGCAACATTACTTGTTTCGTAAGTTGAAGAAAATGGGCTTGCTAACCATGTGTATTGGCGTTCTAAATCAACATCACGGTTTTGATAATAAATACCTGCAACCCAGTTACCTGTTTTAGAATTAAACTGTAAATCTACAGATTGATCATCGCGATCGCGGCTATAGATATCGGTTGAGCTGTATCCATCTGGATGTAAGCCCGCAGCACATAGCTGTGGCTCGCTTGAGTCATTACAACCCCAGTCTTCATCAAAACTATAAAGCAGCTCGGTATCAATAGCCGATAGATTTAGGTTTACATCAAATAAATCAAAACCCGTATAAGTATTATTAATACCTATTGCGTAGCTTTCTTGAGTATCTTGGCCTGGTTCATCGGCTACACTATTGCGGCTGTTATCAAGCGTAAACGCATCGTAGCCGTTGTTTATATCAATATAGTGAAGATTTAACTCAGTATTTAAATGCTTTGTAAGCTGACTGTTTATTTTAAAGCGGGCTACTTGTTCGTCTTGATTTTGTGTTTCGTCATTTAAATACAGATTATCTACGTAACCATCTGACTTTCTGCGAAAGTAGCTAACGCGTGCGCTAGTGTCATCTGTTAAGCCTGTGCTTGCTGCAATGCCTGCTTCGCGGGTGTTGTATGTGCCAGCACCTACTTGTAATTTTAAACTTGGATCGCTCGTGGCTTTAGCTGAACCCATTTGGATCATACCGGCCATACCGTCTGCGCCAAAGCGTGTACCTTGTGGCCCACGGTAAATTTCTACTTGGTCTATATCAAATAATAATGAACTGCCACCAAGGCCAGAATAGTTAATACCATCAATTACTAAGCCTACAGATGGATTAATAGGATCTACAAATTGTGAGCGAAGCCCCACGCCACGAATTTGAATATAACGACCACGCGACGCACCAGATGCAAAGTTTACATTGGCGGTGCTGCCTAACATTTCGTCTAAGTAACTTGCCCCACGTTGATTAATTTCATCTTCGCTGAATAAGCTCGCACTCGCGCTTAAAGTCTGAATACTTTCGCGCTGAAAATCGCCGGTTACAACAATTCTTTCCAGATCGCTGTCATCAGCATGAGCTACAAGTGGTGCACCAATCAGCGGTAAAAGTGCGGCAGTAATTAAAGACAAACGTAAGTTCATTGGGTTACTTAACTCCATTTTAGGGACTCGTATGGTAGCAATTATTTAAACACATGTGCTATAAACGCGGCAATTATACGTTAAATAATCAGGATTACTAATATGGTATTTAAAGTTGACTTCAAAGTACGTGATTACGAGTGTGACTTACAAGGTATCGTAAACAACAGTGTTTATTTTAATTACTTAGAGCATGCACGCCATGAGTTTTTGTACGCACACGGTATTGATTTTGCTCAGTTAGCGAAAGATAAAATTAACCTAGTCGTGATGCGCAGCGAAATGGACTATAAACATTCACTATTACCAGGTGATGAATTTTATGTGGCTGTAGAGCCGCAGCGTATTAGTCGTTTAAAGTTTGCGTTTAAGCAAACGGTTATTCGCAAAAGCGATGAAAAAGTGATGCTAAACGCACTGGTTATAGGAACGTCTGTTAATGAAAAAGGTAGGCCATTTTTACCAGAGCAAATAGATAACCTATTCAAAACTACAACTTAGTGCTTAACAGAACAACTTTTAGACTATCATAGAACAAAAATTTACATTTAAAACATGCATTATTAACGGATAAATCGCATAAATATTGTTACTATTACAGTAATTAGACAATTAGTTAGTAGTAGCATGAAATTAGCAGCAATACCGATGCTTATAATCGGTTTATGTGTTGGTTGCGCATCAACAGGGACGGTTACCACTGAGCAGCTAAAATACACCCAATGGCAATTATCACGAGTTGATGGTTTAGCAATTCCTCCTTCTTTTAAGGCATCAATGAGCTTTATTGAAGCACTGCAAGTAAATGGTTTTGCTGGCTGTAACAAATTTTTTGGGGAAGGTTCGCTTGAAGATAGCAGCCTAACCGTAAGTAAATTAGGAATGACGCGCAAGTCGTGCGGCGAAGAACTCGATGAGTTTGAGCAGCAGTTACTGCAAGCCTTAAAGCAAGGTGCAGAGCTTAAAATGCAAGACCAGCAATTGGTCATGCAAGGCGAGCAAACATTTGTGTTTATCCCTAAATAATTTTAAGTTTTTGAAAAACAGCCCCTTGCGGGCAGTTTTTAACTGACGTACACTCAGCGCAGATTTGTTGGATAACACCTTCAAATCAACGAACAGAATTTATATATCAATACTTGTCGGAGTGCCAAAGCTAAGTAATTAGTTTGTGGCTGAGATCGCGAAAGCGGGATCCGTGAACCTGATCAGGTTAATACCTGCGTAGGGAACAAGCTGCCTAAATAAGGACGCTTGTGCGTCTTTTTTTATGCGCACAATAAAGTGATTTTGATTATTTTAGGCTGCAAAGTAGCATGTACGCTACTTTACGATCTTTCTCTATTCCTCGGAATATCTGGCAAGACAACCCTTAAGCAATGAGGCAAGTCATGTCAAATACTACAAATAAAGCGTCGCGCCGCGAAACTCGTGCAGCCGCGTCTGAATATATTTATAACTTAACGGGTCAACCGTTCCCAAATTCCCATAAAGTATACGTTGAAGGTACTCAATCTGGTGTGCGCGTGGGTATGCGCGAAATAACGTTAAGTGATACGTTTATTGGCGGCACAGATGAAAACCCTGTTTATGAGTCAAACGATCCGCTACGTGTTTACGATACATCGGGCCCGTATACCGACCCTAATTTTGAATTAGACGTACGCAAAGGCTTACCAAAATTTCGTGAGCAGTGGATTGAAAGCCGTGGCGACACTGAAGTTTTAGAATCAGTTACTTCGCAGTTTTCACAGCAACGTATGGCAGATGAAGGACTTGATCATATTCGCTTTGATCACTTGCCAAAAATTCGCCGTGGTATCGCGGGCAAAAACGTAACGCAAATGCACTACGCACGCCAAGGCATTATCACCCCCGAAATGGAATACGTCGCCGTTCGTGAAAACATGGGACGTGCAGAAATTCGTAAAGAATTACTTGCTGCACAGCATAAAGGTGAGTCGTTTGGCGCGAGTATTCCTGAATTTATTACCCCAGAATTTGTACGCGATGAAATAGCCCGTGGCCGCGCTATTTTACCAAATAATATAAACCATCCAGAAACAGAGCCTATGATTGTAGGTCGTAACTTTTTAGTAAAAGTTAACGCCAACATTGGTAACTCATCGGTAAGCTCATCTATTGAAGAAGAAGTAGAAAAAATGGTGTGGTCTACCCGCTGGGGTGCAGACACCGTAATGGACTTATCAACGGGCCGTTACATTCACGAAACCCGTGAATGGGTTGTACGTAACTCGCCTGTACCTATTGGCACAGTACCGATTTATCAAGCGCTTGAAAAAGTAAATGGTGTGGCTGAGGATTTAACGTGGGAAATTTTCCGCGATACGCTTATTGAACAAGCCGAGCAGGGTGTTGATTACTTTACTATTCATGCCGGTGTATTACTTCGTTATGTACCAATGACGGCAAAACGTGTAACTGGTATTGTGTCGCGTGGTGGCTCAATTATGGCTAAGTGGTGTTTAGCGCACCACAAAGAAAACTTTTTATACACGCACTTTGAAGATATTTGCGAAATTTTAAAACAATACGATGTGTGTTTTTCATTAGGTGATGGCCTTCGCCCAGGCTCGATTGCTGATGCTAACGATGAAGCGCAGTTTAGTGAGTTACGCACATTAGGTGAACTGACTAAAATTGCGTGGAAACACGATGTACAAGTGTTTATTGAAGGCCCTGGGCATGTGCCAATGCACATGATTAAAGCCAATATGGAAGAGCAACTTAAACATTGTGACGAAGCGCCATTTTACACTTTAGGCCCGTTAACGACCGATATTGCACCAGGGTATGACCATATTACTTCGGGTATTGGTGCGGCTCAAATAGCATGGTACGGCTGTGCAATGCTGTGTTACGTAACACCTAAAGAGCATTTAGGTTTACCAAATAAAGAAGATGTTAAAGAAGGTTTAATTACCTACAAAATTGCAGCGCATGCCGCCGATTTAGCAAAAGGTCACCCGGGTGCGCAAGAGCGCGATAACGCGCTATCAAAAGCACGCTTTGAGTTTAGATGGCATGACCAATTTAATATTGGTTTAGATCCAGACCGAGCTCGCGAATATCATGACGAAACCCTGCCGCAAGAATCAGGCAAAGTGGCTCACTTTTGCTCTATGTGTGGCCCTAAATTTTGCTCTATGAAAATTAGCCAAGAAGTACGTGATTATGCCAAAGATTTAGAAACACGTGGTATTGATCCTAATAACGCTGGCGACGCAATCGAGATCAAAATGGTTGATGTAGAAGCCGAAATGAAAGCTAAATCTGCCCAGTTTAAGCAAACAGGCTCAGAGATTTACCATAAAGCGGTATAAAGTAATTATCGCTAGAAGTTAGATGCAGACGTAGGTGAGGTTTTATACCTCGCTTCTTTAAATATTGAAGAAGTGCGAATGAGTTCGCACCTACTAATAACTGCTTTTGGAGGTTTTATGTTTTATAACATTGCTGTGGTGGGTTTTGGTTTAGCTGGGAGGTTAGCTGCGCTTACGCTGAGCAAGCAACATCATGTTACTGTTTTTGAAGCAGACGACGAGCATACTCAAAATAGCGCCGGCAAAGTGGCTGCGGCAATGCTTGCCCCTCTTGCTGAGTCGGTATTATGCGAGGCTGATTTAGCTTTAATGGGGCTTGATTCAATGAAGCGCTGGCCAGATATTATTGCTGAACTTGAAAGTGAGATTTTTTTTCAGCAGCAAGGTACATTGGTCGTTGCGCATCAGCAAGATAAAGGTGATTTACAAAGCTTTGCACAACGTATAAAACCGTTAGCTGATCACACTGCTGAGCATGTAAATGCTCAGCAAATTACAATGCTTGAACCCGAACTTGCAGGGCGCTTTAATCAAGGCTTATTTTTACCCTGCGAAGGGCAAATAGATAACCACGCATTTTATAAAGCCAGCTTTACACAGCTCAATAAACGCAAAGTAAAGTTTGCATTTAATCAGCGCGTAACCATTAACGACAACAAAATAAATAATCGACCCTTCGATTATATTATTGATTGTCGTGGGCTTGGCGCTAAAACAGCTCAAAGTGATAAACCGCTTAGAGGCGTGCGCGGCGAAGTAGCAAGGTTATACGCACCAGAGGTAAGTTTAATCAGGCCCGTGCGCTTAATGCACCCACGTTACCCAATTTATATAGCGCCTAAACCTAACAGTGAATATGTAATTGGTGCGACCGAAATAGAATCGCAAGACAATGGCGCTGCAACCGTGCGCTCAACCCTTGAGTTACTTTCAGCGGCTTATACCGTACACAGCGGATTTGCCGAAGCACGGCTCCTTAATATTCAAACCGGATTACGGCCCGCATTTAGCGACAACCGCCCAGAAGTAACAAAAGTAGGTAATGTAATTAGTATTAACGGCTTGTATCGACATGGTTATATGTTGGCGCCGGCATTAGTGGCGCAAGCAGTTTCGCAAATACAGTAAGAATAGAGTGAGAATAAAATGAACATTACAATTAATGGCGAGCTACTTAATGTTGATAGCAAAGCGCTCGTTGAGGTACTTCAAAGTTTTGGTGCAGTTGCGCCTTTTGCTGTGGCTATTAATAGCGAATTTATTCCACAAAGTCAGCACGGTAACTATGTACTTACTGAAGGCGACAGTGTTGAGTTGCTGTCACCTATTCAAGGCGGATAAAGCTCATGCAAACTAAAGACTGTTTAACTATTTATGGAGAGCAAATAAAGAGTCGTTTATTAATCGGCTCAGCGCTTTATCCGTCGCCCGATATTATGACTCAATCATTAACCGCGTCAGGCGCTGAAATAGTAACCGTGTCGCTTAGACGCCAACAAAGTGCAGCAGCGGGTGATGATTTTTGGCAGTTAATAAAAAATACAGGCTTAAAAATACTACCTAACACTGCAGGGTGCCACAGCGTTAAAGAGGCCATAACACTTGCAAAAATGTGCCGAGAGGTATTTGCCACCGATTGGATTAAGCTAGAGCTGATTGGCGATGATTACAATTTACAACCTGATCCTTTTGCACTACTTGAAGCGACAAAAATATTGATTGATGATGGCTTTAAAGTATTACCTTATTGCACCGATGACTTAGTACTTTGCCAGCGTTTAAATGAGCTTGGGTGTGAAGTGCTTATGCCGTGGGGAGCACCAATAGGCACCGGTAAAGGCTTGTTAAATAGTTATAATTTAAAAACTATTCGAGAGCGCTTACCCAATACTACATTGATAGTAGATGCAGGTTTAGGTTTGCCATCGCATGCCTGCCAAGCACTCGAAATGGGGTATGATGCGGTATTATTAAATTCAGCCATTGCAGGGGCGGGTTGCCCAATTACTATGAGCCGCGCATTTAAAGCCGCAGTTGAAGCAGGGCGCTTTGCATATCAAGCAAAAGCGATGCCTGAAAAAGAAGTTGCAGCCCCATCAACCCCAACAATGGGTATGCCTTTTTGGCATCAGCAGTAAGGAAAGAATATGAATAACGTAGTATGGACAATTGCCGGATCTGACTCTGGCGGCGGTGCAGGTATTCAAGCAGATATAAAAGCAATGCAAAGTTTTGGTGTGCATGGGTGTACGGCAATTACGGCGCTTACTGCGCAAAATAGTTTAGGTGTAGAAGCAATTAATGCAGTCTCTACCGATATTATTGAATCACAGTTACTTGCACTTGAAAAAGACATGAAAGCCAAAGTGATAAAAATTGGCATGCTTGCCAATGTGCAGCAAATTCAGTTGATCAGCGAACATATAAGTCACTATAAAGCTAAGTGGCCTGTGCCTCCCGTTATTGTATATGACCCTGTTGCGATTGCCTCAAGCGGTGATTTACTAACAGAGGAAGACACAGTAAGCGCAATAAAAGAATGTTTACTGCCGCTGGTGGATGTAATAACTCCAAATACACACGAAACACAGTTATTAACCGGTGTGTATTTAATTGGTCCGGCTGCAATTAAAGAAGCGGCAAATAAGTTACTAAGTTGGGGCGCTAAAGCGGTTGTTATTAAAGGCGGACATTGGGATTATCCAAGTGGCTACTGCATTGATTATTGTATTGATAGTAATACGCAAAATGGCGAAGAATATTGGTTAGGCAATCAAAAAATACAAACACCGCATAACCACGGCACCGGATGTAGCATGGCGTCGGTAATTGCTGCGTGTTTAGCTAAAGACTACCCATTAAAAGATGCCTTTATTTTAGCTAAAGCGTATATAAACCAAGGGCTAAAACAGTCGGTACGCTATGGAGAAGGTATTGGTCCGGTTGCTCATACCTCGTTCCCTACTAATTTAGATGACTACCCACAAGTAATTGAGCCAGGTAGCTGGCTGGGCGATGAATTAGATTTTGATGTACCGTTTGATTTTAATATGGCGGCTGATTTTGCGCCTTGTGAAAGTAAATCGCTGGGTTTGTATGCGGTTGTAAATAGTACCGATTGGTTAGAAAAGTGCTTACAACAAGGCATTAAAACAGCGCAGTTACGCGTTAAAAATAAAACACAAGACGAGCTTGATGGGCTCATTAAGCAAGCTGTTGAGCTGGGCAAGCAATATAGCGCACAGGTATTTATAAACGACTACTGGCAGTTAGCTATTAAGCATGGTGCGTATGGCGTGCATTTAGGACAAGAGGATTTAGAGATTGCTAATTTAGTGGCAATTAAAGAGGCAGGCTTAAGGCTTGGGCTTTCTACTCATGGTTTTTATGAAATGCTGCGTGCGCATAATTATCGCCCTAGTTACATGGCATTTGGTGCTATTTACCCAACCACAACAAAAGATATGACAGGGCAAATACAAGGCCTTGAAAAGCTGATTAAATTTGTACCGCTTATGCAAAGCTATCCAACGGTAGCAATAGGCGGTATTGATTTAAGCCGTGCAAAGCAGGTAGCGAAAACCGGCGTAGGCAGTGTTGCCGTCGTGCGTGCGATTACCGAGGCTGATAATTATGTAGAGGCTATAAGCGCTCTGCAAGTAGCCATAAGCAGTGCAAATTAATACTAACAAGGGTAATACTAATAAGGCCGGTAAACGTGAATGAGCTAAGCGATAAAGAAACCCTGCGTTACAGTCGCCATTTATTGCTTGAAGAAGTTGGGCTTGAAGGGCAGTTAACGCTTAAATCTTCAACGGTTGCAGTAGTGGGGGCTGGTGGTTTAGGTAGCCCAGTACTTTTATATTTAGCCGCTGCGGGCGTTGGAATGCTTATTTTAATTGACGATGATGAAGTTGAGCTTTCAAACTTACAGCGCCAAGTGCTTTATAAGATAAATCACTTGGGGCAAAGCAAGGTTGCCGCCGCAGTTAAAGTATTAGCGAGCCTTAATAATCAAATAGACATAGTAACGTATTGCCAAAAGTTAGATGAGAATAATGCAGTTAACATGCTAAAAGGGGCTGACATCGTACTTGATTGCTCTGATAACTTTAGTACTCGCTATAGTGTTAATCGTTATTGTATTGCTAATAAAACACCGTTAATTTCAGGTGCAGCTTTGGCAACTAAAGGGCAGTTAATGGGCTTTGACTTTAGGCAAAGTGATAGCCCATGTTATGGCTGTGTTTTTCCACAGGGCGAAGCTACACCGGTTATTAATTGCAGTAACGCAGGGGTTATTAGCCCGCTACTTGGTGTAATTGGCTCCATGCAGGCGCAACTTACGCTTAACTTATTATTAGGTCACTTAAGTGGCAGTGTATTTATAACGTTTGATGCGCTTACTTTAAAACAACAACACTTCAAAGTGATTAAAGATTTAGAGTGTAAAGAGTGTGGCGTGAAGTAAGCGTTTTAGTTGATGGTTTATAACCGTTCGAAGTTAAGTAATTAGAAGCTTCGCTTCTCGCGGGAGCAAGCTCTCCGCCTACAGTAAATCTAAACTCTCACACCAAACTTGTAGATACCATCTCTCATTTTAAGCTTCAAGGTCGTATTTAACTTTCTTGGAGCTTAAACGCTTCTTGGTTTTTTATT
>NZ_JADYXE010000073.1:0-14113 GCF_015864465.1 Pseudoalteromonas sp. SWN29 | reverse complement strand
TAATTCACTTACTTTAACTTACCGCGCCCTGTTTATTTGTAAATTAATTGAGGCGACAACTATCCTGACACAGGGGGGTTAACTTCATTTGGACAAAAACTTTAGATAAATCTATTTCACTATAAGAATACTCTCGATCTACACCCTTTAGCTTTCCTTTATCCTTAGGTGAGAAATATATAGAAGCTGTTGTTTGCCCGCCATTAACTATTTGCATATTCTCCAACTCAGTGACGACCGTTTGACCATCAACAATTTCGGTTTTAATACTTGTAGCTGTTACTGTTAGGCCATTATTATATGCAAAAAATCTTTCTGGCTCTGTTAAAAGCGACTTTCTCATTCCTTTGTTAGTACCAGCTCTAAAATCAAGAAATGTTCTTACGTTACTTTCTAGTAATCGTTGTCCAAACTCATCATATATATCACTTAATAAAGTTCCCGGCATAATACCTAAATATGTGCTTACACCATTTTCTAAATTATTAGCAGGCAATACTTTTAACTCTCCACCTAGAGCTTTAATATCAACAGTAAACTCTTCTGAGTCGGAATCTGAATATGAGAGCTCTTTTAATCGCTCAATATCCCAAATCTCTATCGAAGTTTCCTTGTCTAATATTTCACCAATTGATAGTTTTTTTACTCTGTCACTAAGCTTTTGATCTGTAAAAATAACTACTCTAATTTTGAGAGCATCTTCAATATAATGACTTATTTCTTGCGCAGCGTATCGGCCCGGATCTGTCACTTCCATACTTTCTATAAAGTCTTTATTTATACTCCCTTCGAAGAATTTTGTTACTTTCTTACTTATATCTTTAATTTGAGAGTTAATAAGCGTTTCTATGTAATCTTTTTCATTTGTAAAATTAACGATTATCCCACATATAGTTTTTTCTAAGGCGTTCCAACTATATCCATCTAATCGCATGCCTTTACGCGTATTCCGGTACGGACAATATTCGACATCATCCATTATACCCGCCTCAGAAAGCATTTCGCTCACATGCTCAAAAAAGCTTTCTTCTGGAAAAATAGAATTTTTATCGGCATCAATATTTGAAATGCTATACAACTCATTTTTATATTCTAAAATATCATCCATTTTTAATTACCTCCTCAACTGACTTTTTGCTTTCATATTCACGAATAGACGAAATCAGCAAGTCGTATTTAACATTAACTATGGAGCTGGGTATATCTATTGGTCTTAAACAAGGGAATGAATCTGTAACTTCATAGATAGTTTCAGATAATAATACGTTTTTATTATTCAATTGCTTTACCGTAGCTTTAGCATACATATCAGAAATTTTTTGAAAGAAAATAAGTTCACATGTAAATTCTTTACTTATGTAACATTTACACTTTTCATATAACTCCTCCAAAGATAGACCAACGTGATTATCTGAGGGATTTGCTACAATATGTAAGATATACAACTTTTCTGTTATCTGCTCTAATTGCTCTAAAGAGCTTATTGTTATTGAACGAGCATTACTTGAAAAAGTGGTTTTGACTTCAATCGCTAATTTATTAAACGTAAAATCCTGCTTTTTCCCTTCGGGGCCTACCCAAAACCTCATTGCATCTGATGGGCTGTAATTTTTTAAAACAAACTCAGCCAAAGTATACAACTCTCCCCATAAACCGATATATTCACTCTCTGATAAACCATTTCTTTGTGGCTGTAAAAAACTAGCCCAAGAATCGATTAGATCCAAGACTTTTTTAAATAGAACTCGACCTTTTAAACCGGAGCACTTATACGCAATGTCTTTAGTAACTATAATAAACTTACTTTTAAGATCGGGATCATTTGAAGTTAAGGTGCATACTAATCGACTTGCGTTATTCATATATTTAACGAAATCAATTTTGATACCAGCTAAATTTTCTGGTGGACTTATTTCAGTAGAGATATTGTCGTGAATAAAAAAAAGTATATGCCCATTAGTATCCATCGAAACCCATAGGCGTTCATCATCTAAATATAATCGGTGCCCTTCTGGATAGCATGGCTTATCTATACACTTCCAAGGATCATTACTAAAAAAATCATCATAACTACTCATCTGTGTACTCCTCAATGAAATTAATACTGAGGCGCTGTGCTATTTTATTTAATTGATAACTATATTTGGTATTTTTTACTAATTTCTTAAGTTCTTTTTGAGTCTTACCTTTTAAATGTTCAGGCCTAGGTATTGCGACTGTAAAACCCACCGTTGGCATTTTTCCGTGCCCTAACTTGTAAGAGTCTTTATCTTGCTCTAATTTATCAATTGCTACTGCAAAAAAATAAATAATTAAAGTTGGGTAATCTCTATCTGGTGATGCTATGTAGTCATAACTTACTGCATTATTCTTAATACTTTTGATTCGATCTCGTTCTTCTTCGGATAAAAATATTTTTTCATCATCACTATTACCTAGATTTACACTTGGTTTATAGAATGTATCGCCATTAGAGAGTAATAATCTCTTAGGCATATTTATATTTTCACCTAACAAGTCGTATGGTGTATTTATAAAATCAATTTCAGACTGGTCATCGATATTTTTTTCCCAAGTTGTATTACCAATATTTTTTTGATTAAAAATAGCAACTTTAAACTTAGGAATTGTATTATCTTTACTCATTTCTTTTAACTGATGTATCAGTGCTTTATTACCTACATCATCTTCAGGAAGATTTATATTATTTATAAAGTTAATTACATCATCATAGCCAACTTCTGAAAAAATCAATGAACTAGTTCTTGGATCTTTATACATCATGGGAACTTTGTTAAAAAATTTGCCATTCCGATCATCTGATAATTTTCTTAAAAAATCTTTTGTATACTTTAAATTAATGGAGTTTTGATTAATATCACTCTTAAACCTAAATCTCCTTAAAATTTGCCCCCACAAGTCTTGAGTTCTAACTTCCGAAACAGCGGATCCCATCTTATTCTTTGCTGTAACAATCATTGCGCCGGGATGCTCTCTTACCTTCAAACCAAAATCTCTTGGCGTGAAGGATCTATCTCGCATAATCCCTAATTCACTGTAGAGTTCTTCAATTGCTTCCGCTATGAACGAATACCAAGCTTCAGACTCCCTAGACATAAATACTCGGCAAAGGTCGTCATAATTAGGTCGATAACCAAACCATCTACACATTTGCATTAAAGTATCATAAGCTTTTGAATTTCTAGTAAAATAAGATATTGCTAAACCTTCTAAAGTAAGTCCTCGTGAAAGTTTATGCCCACCAATAACAATAACCTTTAACCCATTCTCTCTATTTGTAGAGTAATCCAAAACTTTATCATTCTTGCCATTCGACTGATTTATGGCCGATACTTTTATCTCGTCAAATGGAGTAACCAAGTATTTAAATACATCCGAATAGTTTTCTTTTATTTTAAATATTTCATAAAAAGTATCTTCTAAATCACTGAGCAACGGATTAGATCTAACACCTATCATTCCAAGCCCAGAGTAGGCTGTATATGCATTTTTCAATTCATCGAAATAATCCTGGATCAAAAGTTCAAGTTTATTCTGGTGATCTTTTAGATGTGAAACATTTACTAACATTGAGCTGTGTGCTTTATCATCCCCTCTAATAGCTCTGATAGCACAGACTAAACAAAAAGCCCGTACAGCTTTTCGCAAAGACTTGGGTATTTTTGTTATTACACTATCTTTTTTTAGTTCGTATAATGAATTATTAGCTTCTAACGGAATAATTGCCTTTGAAGAACCATCAAAGTAGTACTTCTGACCTAAATAATTATTTGGTGCGGGAATTTTTATCATAAAATCAGAGGGGAATAAGTCATCCTCATCTGAATATGTATTCTCATCTGGGTCTATGAATATATTTGCAAATGGGGTTGCTGTATAACCAACATAAGTGCTCTTGTTAAATAAAGATAATAAATTTCTAACACCTTCATTTGTACTTGTTATTTCTTCTCTGTGATGTTTAGTGTTAACCGTTGCATAATCGGCTTCATCATCAATCAATAAAAGTGGATTATCTAATTTTTTACCTTCTTTCACATCTAAGTAATGGTGGTCTCTAATCCATTCGTGAAGCCGTTTCATTACCCCAGAGTGCTTTTTTATTGTAAAAATAACAGGATCTGAACCACTTAAACTGAAACCAAGCTTATCTGCAAACGGTTTAGTAAAGTCACCAATTGTCGTAGTACCGGAATTAACATTATTTATCCCAAACTCCCCAACGCCAATAGGAGATGTTTTTCCCTTTTTTATATCGATTAAATGCTTGGATTCCCTACCAAGTACCCCCTCATCAACTCGTTCTTGAGTCTGTTGCCTTAGATCGTTTAGATGACCCCCAAGTAAAATAATTGTCTTATACCCACAATCTATCGCTTTATTTATTAGCCCAATATAATTTTGTGTTTTACCTGATTGAACATTACCCATTACCAGTCCTTTGCTAGCCCAAGGACCTTGCCTGCGAGGATCTCCAGAGCAATCAAGCACAGCATTAATTACATCTTCATTTGCTTTAATTGTAGCTTCGGATCGTGCTTGTTTCTTGAGCATTTTTTCATAAGCACTCCAATGACCCCATTCAATATCTTTTTTGGATGAATCAAACCATTTTTGAATCAGAGTATCTGATAATATAACTAGCTCTTCATCCACAGTAATTGTAAACACGTTGGATATATTAAAGATTAATGCCTTTATATCAGAGTCATTAAACTCAACCTTTGGCGCGTCTTCTTTAAGCTCAGCTAAAGTTCTTATTACATTTTTACTAACTAATTCAGGGGTAATATTAACTCCTGTGCTCCGGCTAGCTTTTAGCCTTTCTGAAATTGATAATACTAATTGATCAAAAAGATTATTATTCATTACTTGAGCCTTCAAATACTTTGTTCAAAATAGATTCTAATAAATAGTCCGTTACATTTTCTTGGACTATATCTTTAGGAGATTCTGACATTTTTTGGTAAATATGATTAAGAGGTAAATTTTCTGCAAGTTGGCCTAGATAATTAATAAATAGTGACTTTTGGCTTTTATCTAAATTGCCGAGTATTTCCATTAAAATTTCATTCTCGGGTGAAATCTGATAACTGATGACTTTGTTTGTTTCGTTTTCTTGAATATCCCAATATTTATTAGCTTGGTCTTGTTTTCCACGATAGGTATATACTCGCTTAGATCTTTTTATTGGATCTGAAAGAAACTTCCTTAGCTCTTTTTTAATTCTAGGAGGGAGCTGCAAACTTGCTTTTTTTACATCTGTTGACCATTCCTGATCTAAAGAAGAAGGTACATTTACCTCAACTCTTGCTAAAGCCCCTAATTGACTGGTTTTTGCCAAACCAAGCCATCCGCCTGCGTTAATTAATCTATTTTCACGATAAATATAAAGGCCTTGATTTTGTACAATTCCATTAGCCCCTCCTAACCTTTCAAGTGGCTTAGTCTCCATTCTTTTAAAGTGTGGTAGTACGTGAGTATTGATTTCAATATATCCACCTTTGCACCTTAGCTTTTCTGAGCGCCCTTCTTGATATCCTGGAGATTTTGTCATAAATGGATCTATTGGATGTAACCCTTTATTATTTATAAAGAAGTTACGCTTTTCTTTGCCTTCCATAAACTTGTGAAAATGCAAAGAAATATAAGAATCTAATTCACTTAATGCTGCAGCTAAAACAGTATCTGTATCCAATGAATGACTTGTTTTATTTAGACATGCTAATTTTTCCCAGACAATCTGAGTTCCCTGAATCATTTCTTTATTAAGCAATAATAGAGGATGTTGCAAAATTTCATTTTCATCCAAAATTTCTAAACACCAAGTATTTTCTTTCTCTATTTGGTCAATATCCCAAACAGCCGCACACATAGGATAACCTTGACGCTTAGAAAATACAGTTAGCCTTCTAGCTTGTGAAAAACTAGCTGTTTTCATACCAGAACCAAATCGCCCTAAGTCCCCTCTCAGTCTTTCATCACTAGGATCTTTACAGCCTATTTTCATATTATGAATTAATTCTTGTGGAGACATCCCGACTCCATCATCTAGAATGGATATATTAGGTTCAGCAAGGCTTGGTAATGAGTAAATACTTATATTGGACGCATTAGCTGTGAGGGAGTTATCAATAATATCTGATATTGCAGAAGGCATTGTGTAACCAATACGCATAAGTGTTTTAATATGTGACCTAGGATCTGGTGAGGCATCAGCAAAGTAGCTCATAGTCCCTCACTTAAAACGATTTTAACTTTGTCTAGTGCAATATTTTCTTTAATATCGAGACCATCAGAACCCGCACTAAATTCACATAAGTTAATTATAAATTTTTTTAAATTTATATCCGTTATATTGTTTAAATACATTTCAATTTGATGGTTCTCATCAAAAAATTCATCCAATGTATCGTTAAACCTTTCTTGTGAATATTCTGAGAATCTAGTGTTCACATACTCATAGATAGCGAGTTCTTCAGTATGAGAGATAACACCATCTTTACCACAAACACATGCTGCAATCTTAACAGCACAGTCAATTAACTTTATATCCATAAGCACACCATTAATAAACCAATAAAAATAAAGTTTTAAAAATATGATTTAGTGACTTTCACTTAAATATATAAGGATCGGAGGTTTATATGAACCAATCCATGGCTTTAAAACAATCAGTAAAATCTTGTCCCTAAAATAAATTTAGCATGAACCTTTGGGTAAAAGACAGTCCAAATGAGATAAATATTAATACATTTACATTAGATCTATAAACTTTTTGCAATCTACAAAAAAATTAAACATCCAACTACCAACACACTCCAATTCCCCGTGATCACACCTGAAACTTAGTTAATGATGAGTAATTTACAGCATGGATGCTGTAAAAAGCGTAGCTTGGCCATGGATGGCCTATCTACGCTGGTTACGTTCACATCATTAACGTAAGTTGAAGATACAGTATGATCCTCGGGTGCGCCGTGGGATTCCAAAGGGCGGTCGGCGGCAGCCGCCCTTTGGTTGCCATCGCCAACGCGATATAACCTCGAATAGAGGTTTTTAATCCTTTAAATCCACATCAAAACACCAATTTATGAGCGCGATATAAAATCGCACCTACACATTAATTACACCGAAATTTAAAAGCTTCGCTTTTCGCGCGAGCAAGCTCTGCGCCTACAACCCAAAAGCGCGAGATAAACTCCCGCCTACAGCAAAAACTACAAATTCTGTATTACACGTCATACCTTGGCTTTTCTTCTGCTACTAAATCCAGCCCAGCACTTGGCTGTTGATATTTAAAACCGCCTGCTTTTTCAAAACTGCCTTTCGCTACCCATAACTTTGCACTATTTGCCTGTGCAACCTGATACGCCCAATCGCTAACCGAAAGTGACTTATCTGAATCGCAATTAAAGTAATCACTGAGTTCATTTGTTAAATACTGGCTATTAATCACTAAATTTTGTTCTTGCCAACGTTCACGGTGAAGTTGCGCAGCTAAAAAGTCACTTTTACTGTTATTACAGGTGCTGTGTGCTGCCACAAAGTTATGACCTAGGTCATTTGCGTAGCGAGCAAACGGTATAAAGTGATCAACCTCGGTTTTACTGTTCAATGGTTTTTGGCAGTAAAAACAATTACCCTGCTGAAGCTCTATCAACACAGGCTTGGCCTTACTCAGTGCATTGCGATCGAAGCCAAATAAAAAGTCATGTAATTGGCTTTGTGGGCCAATTAAGGCTTGGTTATGCTTAATACTTTGAATTTTTTGCAGCCATGCGTTTTTTGCTAAATAAACAACTAGGTCGTAAAAACGCCTAAAGCAGCCTGCAATACCTTCATTTAAGGTAATGTATGATTGGCCTTTAATATGGGGATACAAGAAACACTCTTCTTTGCCATTTAATTTTTGTAATAGCCAAAGCGGGCCGTCTTTAATGGTTTTTAGTGTTGAACCGCATATATTATTCCAACCTTGGCTCTTTTTTAATTGGCTAATAGAATTAATATTATTTAATTTTGCATCATGAAGCGTAGTTATAATCTTGGCTTGTTTATTAGAGTTGGTATTTTGTAAAAGTAGTTGCTCTCTATTATTACCAATTGCACCAAATGGCGATGCTTGGTGCCAATATAAAGTAATAAATTTGTCGACTAATTCATCAAACTTTATTTGTAACTGTGCTTGCGGATCGGCGTGATGTTTTTCGATACTAATATCAGCCAGTGCATGTAAAAGTGCAAACTTATAAGTAGCGCTAAAATCACCTTCAACTAATAAGCGCTGAATATACGCAATAAAGTCGAGCTGTTGCTGCATTGCTCCAATCATAAAACGTGCACTACTTTTATAAGCGCATTTAGCCACACTTCACTTTCGCGCTCTGGGCGCTGATCAACGCTTTGCCATTGTTTAATAGCTTTTAACTGCGTATTGCTAAGTAAATGCGTTAAAGCAGTTTCGTTTAAATCGGTAAATTCACGACCATTGTGCACACGCTCTGTATCGCCATATTTAAACGATACATACAAAACACCATTCGGTTTAAGCGCATTTTGTAAATTTAAAAACACCTGCGGTAACTCAGCCTTTGGAACGTGTAATAAACTAGCGCAGCACCAAATACCATCGTATTGGTTTACACAATTTAGATCTTGGAATGTTTTAACCGCTACAGGTTGTTGTAAGTAACTGCTTGCCAACTCTGCCAGCTCTGGGCTTGCATCAAACGCACTCACAGTAAAACCCTGTGTTTTAAAAAATGCGGCATCACGCGCACTGCCACAACCGGCATCTAAAATACGCCCGTGTTGTGCAACGTGCGGTAAAAACTCAGCGTAAAGCGCCGACATATCAACGTTAAGTGTTGAGTCGCTAAAGGCTTTGGCATTTTGGTTGTAATAAGTAAGTGTGGTGTTTGACACGAGACTCACCGCTCCTTGGCTAATCGTTTAACAGCTAAGGCACTGTTAATACTGCATTCATTATTTGTTTAATCTACAGGAACAAGCGCATTAAATATAGGCTTAATAAGTAGAAATTTTCAAATTAATACGCCGTTGTTACTAAGTGCTGATGTTGAGCACTGAGCGCGATATAAAATCGCGCTTAGCATTTTTTGAGTTACGCTTTTAGTTATTACTTTTTTCTCAACCAAAAAAGGCTCGCGGGAACCGAAATCCACGCCTGCTTACCTAATGAATCAAGGTAAACCACTACTTCTTCTTTACTGCCTGGGCTGTAATATGGCGGCTGTTGTTCTTTTAGTTTTTCTTGCCCTGTGAGTATTTTGGCAAAGTGTTTACTTAGCTGCTGGAGCTTTTTTTTGTAATCGTTAGCTGGTTTTGAATCGCCATGTTTTACAAAAGCACTTAGCGCACGGCTTACTGTTGCGTGTAGCTCTTCACTGTCGGACTTAACCAATAGAGCGTCTAACTTGTCCCATTTTTTATTAATTATTAGGCAATTCATTAATAAAAAGCGATTACCTTGATTATCGTTTGGGTTTAGCTTTAGTAACTCTTCGAGTTCTGACTGCGCTTTTTGGGTATAGCCGTGCAGTGCGTGTATTTTTGCTCGATGCGCGCGAAGCATCATATAGGGGCGGGTTTCGTGCAAGCCCCAAAAGTGCCCTGTGTTGTCTTTAATAAATTGCTTTGTAATGTGCCCTTCCATCATTTCTAAAAGCATCTGCATTGGCTCAAGTGCTTTTAGTTCTGTGTCGGCAAGAACCAGTTCAAGTAGTTCATCAAGCTCATCTAATTCATTTGATTCTTCGTCTAAAAAGCTGTTGTTAAATTGTGCCTCATCGTCATCGCTTAAAGTTAGGTCGTTACTAAAGCGAAGCTCAAAAATAGCGTCGGCCATGTAATAAACATAATTACGTTTGTATTCTTGAGCATTGTATTGGGCAAATTCACCAAATACTTTTGCCGCTGCTTTTTCGCTAGTAAAAGCTTTTAAAACGCCACTTAGGCTATCAGCAGCCTGTTTTTGTAGTGCATTAAGTGCACGTTTATTTATGTGTTTAAGCGCCTGTAAAACCCCTTTACAGTAACTTGATAGGGGCATATTCGGCTTTAGCGAATCCCGGTAGTCTTGCTTGGATAGGCTGCATTTTGCTGGCATTTTTAATTCGTTTTGAATTACTTTATCCATGCTTTGGTTATACAGTGCCATTAAGCTTTCGAGATATTTTAGCTCGCTCTCTTTTTGAAGGTTAATATCTCCAAATAAATCAGGCTGCCATTCACTCGGGGTGAGCATTAGGGGTAATGCGCCTAACCCCATTAAATAACCTTGTATAAAATAGTAATTTGGTTTTTTAGTACTTAATTCACTGAGTTTTATAACATTGTTGCGTATTTTAGTTGGCGACATAATGTGACCTGCTATGTATAAATTTATAATTAGTGTACCCGTAGATAAGGTTACCAACAATATGACTGTTAAATTCACACAATAAATACAATTTTAGATTAGGTGACCAATAACTATACCTAGGTTACTTTATCCTCAAATACATTTTTACGAGCTATTTACATATTCACACAAACCCGCGCCGCTAAAACATAAAAGCTGGTTTATACTGTTGTAATAATGAGCAAAAATAATAACTATGAGGCGCAATGAATAAAATAATAACCATATTTTTATGTGTGCTGTTTACCGCTCAAATAAATGCATTTGCTTGTGACAGGACCTTTAGCGTTGCTTCGCACGATGCCTTTTGGCCGCCGTATGTAATAGGCATGAGTAATGTATTTAAAGGTACTGAAGTTAGACATGGCCGAATAGATTTGGGTTGGGCTGGTAGCTATACCGAAAAACGTGCTAAATACGCTCACTATACTGTTAGCTATCGTACTGAGGTTATGCGTTTATACGAAAACAAAAACAATACGCATGTAGTTAAAAGTTTGGCTGATATTTTTGACCAAGGTTTAACCATAGGCGCTAACTTTGGAAGCTACTACGGCGAAGAGTTTGAGCAATATAAAACAACACATAAAAAACAAATTGAATACACCAGTGCAACCAGTAAACGCTTTGAAATGCTTAATAAACAACGTATTGATTTTGCTATTGAAGACGAGTTAGTGGGTGCTTATTTTGCCAAAGAAAACTCGAACATAAAATTAGTCACCAACATTGAGTATGTAAATAAAGACGATATTTATTTAATGTTTAGCAAAAAAACGGTGTCAATTAATGAACTTAAAATAATTAATAAGCACATAAAAAATAACGAAGCAGCGCTCAAAGCAATTTTCGAATAGCAGTTATTGGAGCGTGATGAACGCTTTATTATTGGCATTATTTACTTAACCAATGCAGTGTTTTTTGCTTGTTTTTATTAGCGCAAACGCTTGGTTATAAATTAGCTGCCTTTTATCTTTCATTCGTTGTGGCTGATCTGTATAATTCGCCAGCTAATTTACCCTATTGTCTGGTTCTTGTTTGTGGCGTGTTGCTGCAGCGTACTCCTGTCAGTACTAATCTAGGATTACCCTTTTTGATCTCCACCGCAAATATTACGATGCAGTTTGGCGCAGAGCCGTTGTTTGAAAACATTTCAGCTAAATTTGGTAACGGTAACCGTTACGGTTTAATTGGCGCTAACGGCTGCGGCAAGTCGACTTTCATGAAAATTTTAAGCGGTGCGCTTGTTCCAAGTGCGGGTAATGTATCTATTACTCCAGGGTTAAAAGTAGGTAACCTAAGCCAAGACCAGTTTGCTTTTGAAGAGTTTAGCGTAGTTGATGCCGTAATTATGGGCGACGTAGAGCTTTGGAAAGTAAAACAAGAACGCGAGCGTATTTACTCTTTGCCAGAAATGAGCGAAGACGACGGTATGAAAGTAGCCGATCTTGAAAGCGTATTTGCTGAAATGGACGGTTACACAGCAGAAAGCCGTGCAGAAGAAATTTTGCTTGAAGCGGGTATCGATAAAGAATTTCATTACGGGTTAATGGCAAACGTAGCACCAGGTTGGAAACTACGCGTGCTTTTAGCACAGGCGTTGTTTGCAAACCCTGACATATTGCTACTCGATGAGCCTACCAATAACTTGGATATTCATACAATTACGTGGCTTGCTAACGAGCTAAATAAACGTAGATGTACGATGATAATTATTTCGCATGACCGTCACTTTTTAAACTCGGTATGTACGCATATGGCCGACATTGATTACGGCGAGCTTCGTATTTACCCTGGTAACTATGAGAAGTTTTTAGACGCTGCGGGCCTACAACGCGAGCAACTTTTAGCTGAAAACGCTAAAAAGAGCGCTGAAATTGATGAACTACAAGACTTTGTTAACCGTTTTGGTGCTAACGCATCTAAAGCTAAACAAGCTAGTTCGCGCGCTAAAAAAATGGATAAAATTAAGCTTGATGAAGTTAAATCTTCAAGCCGTATGAGCCCATCGCTTTCGTTTGACGAAGGTAAAAAAATGTATCGTCAAGCGCTTGAAGTTAACAAGATTGGCCATGGTTTTGATGGCGAAATGTTATTTACTGGCGGTGATTTATTACTTGAAGCTGGTGCTAAGCTTGCTGTTATCGGCGAAAACGGCGTAGGTAAAACAACCTTTTTACGCTGTTTAGTAGATGAGCTTAAAAGTAATGAAGGCGAAATTAAATGGTCTGAAAATGCGACCTTTGGTTATTGCCCGCAAGACAGCACTAAAGATTTTGAAAACGATTTAACGTTGTTTGATTGGATGTCGCAATGGCGTACAGCTAAGCATAACGATTTGATGGTTCGTGGCATGTTAGGCCGTTTGTTGTTTACAGCAGACGATTCAAACAAAAAAGCACGTAACTGTTCTGGTGGTGAAAAAAACCGCCTGTTATTTGGTAAGTTAATGATGCAAGACGTTAACGTGCTTGTTATGGACGAACCAACAAACCACATGGATATGGAAGCCATTGAAGCGCTTAACAATGCGCTTAAAGACTTTGAAGGTACGCTTATTTTTGTAAGCCATGACCGTGAGTTTGTATCGTCATTAGCGACGCGTATTATTGATATTAAAGATAAAAAAGTAGTCGACTTCCAAGGTACGTTTGACGAATACCTTGCAAGTTGTGAAGAGAAAAAAGCGTAAACGCTTTTTTAATTGCTTGTAAAAACGGTGCTAAATTTAGCGCCGTTTTTTATGTGTGATTAAGTAATTAGAAGCTGCGCTTCTCGCGTGAGCAAGCTCTACGCCTACCACAAAATTTAACACTGAGGTTTGATTTAACCTGTAGACGCGCTGCTTGCAGGCGTTTAAAAACGCAGCTTTTACAAGATTTTTAAAACACACATACATTAACTCCTACTTCTATATACAAAGTAATTAGAAGCTGCGCTTCTCGCGTGAGCAAGCTCTACGCCTACCGCCAAATTTAACACTGAGGTTTGATTTAACCTGTAGAATACCCTTTTTTATCTATATTTATAAAAACCAATAAATTAAAACCTTTATGCATTCTTCTAAAAAATTATTAATTGGGCGCCACTCCTCTAAAAATAAATTTTACTCTGTAACAATATGCACAAAACAAAGAATTCCGTTATTTAAGAACTTTGAAAATGCATGTATTGCGGCAAGAGGCTTGGTTTATATGCAAAATAAGGTGGATACAATTTGTTATACCTTAATGCCAGATAATCTTCATTGGTTATTTCAATTGAAAGATTTACCGCTTGCTGATGTTATGAAGCAGTATAAAAGTATTACCACTGTGAAAATAAATAAGCTCAATTGCACCACAGGGCCAGTTTGGCAACAAAACTATTTTGAGCACCAGCTGAGAGCAGAAGATGATTTAATTAATCAAGCACGCTATATCGTTTCAAATCCGTTACGCGCTGGGCTTGTAAATGATGTTGGTGAATATCCATTTTGGGATTGTGTTTATCTTTGTGATGGTGAGCTTAAGTAATTAGAAGCTACGCTTCTCGCGTGAGCAAGCTCTACGCCTACCACAAAATTTAACACTGAGGTTTGATTTAACTTGTAGATACCATCTCTCATTTTAAGCTTCAAGGTCGTATTTAACTTTCTTGGAGCTTAAACGCTTCTTGGTTTTTTAT
>NZ_JADYXE010000072.1:0-14222 GCF_015864465.1 Pseudoalteromonas sp. SWN29 | reverse complement strand
ACCATTTGATCATGAATTGAGCTTCAACTCAATTTCTTAAGATCTTACCTATGACATCCATGTAGGCAACAAAGAGTTAATCGTCCCTAGAAAGAACCCAAAGGGCAGCGTATGTTTGGTCTTTATGCTGCGTTATCGCCTATTTATGGGGAATAACCACACTACATAGGCTCTGCCTTGCCTGAAAACCAAGCATACTGCTGCAAATTCACCCACCAAAGATCAACACGCCCTGAATAAGCTGTATTAATTTATTAGTAATCTATCACTTTTAGTAATTCATTCAATTTGCCTTCTGGCAGGCATTCGCCTTTATCCCAATAAGAGTTTAGTAACGTAGTTAAGCTGCCAATACGTTGTGATTTTTTCTGTATTTGCGTTATTAATATGTCAGCTTCTTTTTGTTTTTGCTCTAAACGTTCAATTATTACAGTATGGTTTAGCTCGCCGTTTTTGTTGTGTAACAAAGGTATTTCGTCGAGTGAAAAGCCTAAGCTCTGTGAAAACTTAATTAACTGTAGTTTCTCTAAACTTTGTAGAGTGTATCGCCTATAACCATTAGCACTGCGAGTGCTTGGTGTTAGTAACCCTTTGCTTTCGTAAAAGCGAATAGTACTGGCGGGTATATTGGTAAGTTTTGCAAGTTCGCCTATTTTCATAACTAATAATAACTCCACTTTACATAAACTTAGTAGGTTGACCTTCAAGCTAACTTTAAGGTTATAGTTGTTTTAATGTCAATTTAATTAGCCAATAATTATGCGCAATCCTGTGTTTACCTCTTTTACATTACCAAGTGGTTTGGTATTAAAAAATCGTATTGCTAAAGCCGCTATGGAAGAAAACCTAGCGCAAGAGGATCAAACGCCCTCCCAAGCACTCAAAAATGTTTATAGCGCATGGGCTAAAGGCGGCGCCGGGCTAATTATTACCGGCAATGTAATGGTCGATCATTTAGCGATGACAGGCCCAGGTGGCCTTGTGCTAGAACAAAGTAGTGATATTACAGCCTTTGCTGAGCTTGCTCGTTTATCAAAGCAAAATAATTGCAAAGTGGTGATGCAAATTAATCACCCAGGTAGGCAAGTATTTAAAAAAATGGGTGGAAAAGCCCTATCTGCTTCAAATGTTGCACTTAATATGGGTAAGCACTCGCATTTATTTGGCGTACCTAAGGCAATGACGCAAACTGATATTGACGATGTTATTACCCGCTTTACACTAACAGCGCAGCAAGCTGAAAAAGCCGGTTTTAATGGCGTACAAATACATGCAGCGCATGGCTACTTACTTGCTCAGTTTTTATCGCCACTTACCAATAAGCGCGACGATAAATGGGGTGGCAATTTACAAAATAGAACCCGTTTACTGCTCGAAATAACCCGCAGTATTAAAGCAGCTTGCTCATCTACCTTTTCGGTTTCGGTAAAATTAAACTCTGCTGATTTTCAACGCGGTGGGTTTGAGCCCAGTGACGCGCAAGTTGTAGTGGATTTATTGAATGAACTCAATGTTGATTTTGTAGAGCTTTCCGGTGGCAGTTACGAAGCGCCTGCAATGCAAGGCAAAACCAGTGATGAGCGCACGCTTGCCCGCGAAGCATACTTTTTAGAGTTTGCAAAAGTTATTAGCCAACGCTCATCAATCCCAATAATGACCACAGGCGGCATTAGTCGCTTATCAATTGCTAACACTGTGATTGACAGTGGTGTTGCCTTAGTTGGCGTTGCTACAGCGCTTGCATATCAACCTAATTTAGTAAACAAATGGCAAAATGAGCCACTGCAGTTAGCTGTATTACCTAGTGTTACTTGGCAAGATAAAACCCTCGCAGGGCTTGCCACTATGGCACTGGTAAAAAGGCAAATACGACGTGTAGGCCAAGGTAAGCCTATAAAAATAAATGCTTCACCAATATTTACTTTAATTAGCGACCAACTACGTTCGGTTAAATTAACAAAGCGTTACCGAAAACGTTTTGCCAATGAGCTAAATTAAGCTTTTGGTTTTACTTTCTAATTTATTGTTTTTGTTTGGCTATTTATACATTTAAAAAATGTAATACAATTTCATATTGTGTTAGTGGGTATTTAAAAATGCACCATGATTGGCCTATGCAGCAAAAGTTTAACGCAATTAGCGAAATTGCATCAAAACACGGAATTGATATAAAAACGGCCGAGCAAATTAACGCAAATGTTGCTTCAATGAAAGTAACCATTCCTGATGCGTTTTGGAGTGAGCTAAAAGCTAAAAATCTAATTGAGCAAAACGCGCCAGTGTAAGCTTAGCTACTAAACCTGAACTAAGAGATTAATTATCCTGAGTTCGGGTTACTAAAGTGTGCTAGTGACTAAGCACACCATTTATAGCTAAATTAGTATTATGCAACGCTAAGTAGCTGCTCAGCTTGCTTTAACGAGTACGCCCAGTTAACACACTCTTGCGCTAAAATAGCGATGGTATCTAAGCATGTCTCGGGTGACTTACTGGCTTGTTCGTTTAGAACAAGCGGAATTTCGGTGCAACCAAATAGTACCGCATCAGCACCTTGAGCTAACATTTGCTCATAACTTTGGCTTAAAAGCGTGCGACCTAGGGCTAAATTCCCCGACTTAACCGCCGTTATACCTTGCATTACTAATACTTGTTGCTGCTCGTTTGGTTCAATAAATTCAATATTGTGCTCACTAAATGCCGTTTGATATATCCGCATATTGAGCGTAGCTGTGGTCGCTAATATCCCTACTTTACGTTTGCCCGTTGCCTTAGCGCGCTTAATAACACTTTGTACAATACTAATGGTATGTACATCAGCATTTTGCGTTAGTGCATCATACCAATAATGCGCAGTATTACACGGTATAACAATGCAACTTACACCTAGGCTAGTAAGTTCGTTAAAACCTTTTTTAAGCTCAAAAAATGGATTTTCATCTTCAATACCCATTAAAAATTTTGTGCGATCTGGAATTTGCGGGATATTCCTTATAAACATAGGTATATGTTCCTGATCGCTTTTAGCCGGTGATAAAGCAATTACTTGATTCATAAAAGAGGCGGTAGCTAATGGCCCCATTCCGCCCAATATTCCAAGTGTTCTAAGCATTGTTATATTCCGATAGGTTGTTACTGTATGAGTTGAATTTATCGTGTTTTTTTTGTTTTGAATAATGCTATTATTTTACAGCCCATGCTTAAATTGCATATCTTGAGTGAGTATTATGAATATAGAGAGTAAATGGTTAGAAGATTTTTTGGCCTTGTCTAATACAAAAAGCTTTTCGCAGGCCGCAAGGCTTAGGCATATAACGCAACCGGCTTTTAGCCGACGAATTAAAGCGTTAGAAGAAGCCGTAGGTGCAGAGTTAATAGACAGAGAAAACTTACCAATTACACTTACCTCAAGCGGTAAAATATTTCATATAACAGCGCGTAATCTAATAAACCAAATGAATACCTCAGTGAGTATGTTAGAAGAACTCTCCTCTGAAGAAATTCACTCGGTAAAGGTTGCTGCAGCGCACTCATTAGCTACGTTTTTAGCGCTAAAGCTGTCGAACTTTCATAGTGAAAGCGATCGTAAAGTAGTCCTTAATATAGAAGCCATTGATGTTGATAAAGCCACTGCTACGCTCGAGCAGGGCGCATGTGACCTACTTATTGCTTTTGATAACGAACGATTAAAGTTACCTCCGTTTAGTCATCAAAAAATAGGCAGTGCAGAGTTATTGCCAGTGAGTGCATGCAATGCAAACGGTAAGGCAATATACAATTTAGAAAGTGAAGGGTTTGTACCTCACTTAGCTTACAGTTTAGATTCTTATATGGGGAGGCAGTTAGAGCCGATAATATCGGGCTCTAAACTTAAAAAAGTATTTGTATCGTCGATGACAGAGCTTTTAAAAATACAAGCTTTAGAGGGTAACGGCATTGCTTGGTTACCAAACTACGTAATTACTAAAGAACTAAAAGAGAAAAGTTTAGTTGTGGTTGGCCAAAAGCATCATTGCGTGCCTATTACATATTATGCGTATCGGTATCATGCTGCGCTTCACCCTGGCGGCGAGAGCGTCTGGAATAAATTAAAAGAGCTAAATGTATAACGCAAAAAGTTACTGTAAACCCCCATTACAGTTAGCCGGTAAATTGTACAAAGAGTAAATTAGCCCTACTTAATAAATTAAGTAGGGCTAATTAGGGCGTGTTGATCTTTGTGGATTGAAATTTGTTCAATCTAGGGGCGATTAAATCGCGGCGCGAGGTTTGTAACCTAGTGGGCTAAGTAAAAATCGAGCAACAAAGAGTTAATCGTCCCTAGAAAGAACCCAAAGGGCAGCGCATGTTTGGTATTTATGCTGCGTTATCGCCTATTCATGGGGAATAACCACACTACATAGGCTCCGCCTTGACTAAAAAACAAACATACTGCTGCAAATTCACCCACCAAAGATCAACACGCCCTAGTCTGGTTTAATTAAAAACCAAATTTACCGTTGCTGTTCTGCCATTGTGCTTTTGCAGGAATAGTTTCAATGGTGTCCCAGTGCTCTACAATTTTGCCATTTTCTACACGAAATAAATCATAAAACGATACATGCTTATTCATAAATGTACCTTCGTTTACCGCTAAAACAAAGTTACCTTGGCCTAAAATAATATGGTTTTTGCTTACTATCATTGGCATGTTTAATTTAGCGAGTTCACCAAGGGCTTTACCTAAGCCGCTTAAATCGTCTGCAATTGCCGAGTTGTGCTGAATATACGCGCCTTTTTCACTGCTAATAAAGTCATTGATTTTAGCCATGTCGCCGTTAATTAAAATGGTATTTACAAAGCCTTTAACTAGCGCTTTATTGGCTTTTGTTTTACTCAAATCGGTAATCGCTGTTGCGCCATCTAACTGCGTACGGCCACTTGGATTTACAGGTGAAATGGCTTGTAAGTTATCCCAGTGTTCTACAATTTTACCGTTTTCAAACTTAAAAATATCAAAGCCAACTTTCGGACCAAAAAAGTTATATTCAGTATGTGTAACTGTGTAGTTACCATCAGAAAAAGCGCGTTTCACTTGCGCTTTTGCGCTGCCTTTAGGTAATTGCTGGAGTACTTCACCAAAACCTGCAAGGCCATCTTTAACGGCTAAATTATGCTGTGTGTATTGAGTTGGGTTTATATAGCTAATGGCTTTGGCATCGCCTGTTTCTATGCTTGAAATAACTGCAACCGCTTTATCTGTATTACTAAGTGTAGTTTGCTCAGATGTGGTTTTTTGTACACTTGCACATGCAGTTAAGCTAATAACTGCAGTCGCTAACACACTGCGAGTAAGTAGTGATAATGGTTTCATTGTAATGCCCTTATTTATTGGTATGCAGGCATTTTATGTAATATTTATAATGTGCAGTAGAGTGTAAGTTGGCGCTAAAATGGTAAAAATCGAACCCCGCCAATCTAAGCTAAGTCGGCTATAAAATAGTGGCACTATGGCGTACCTGAAACTGACTCGGTGTAGCTCCTGTTTGTTTTTTAAAATATTTTACAAAGTTGCTAGCATCTTCAAAACCAAAATCGTAAGCGAGTTTTTGTGTTGTCACATTGCTTATTATTAAGCGGCGTTTTATTTCTATTAAGGTAAATGCGTCAATCATTTGTTTAGCGGTAAGGCCAGTACTTAATTTGCAAATATGATTAAGGGTTTTGTAAGTTGTGTGCAATTTTTTTGCATACCAGTTGGCATCGCGAATAGTTAAAAAATGGCTTTGTAGCAAAGTATAAAATGTACCTAGCTTAATGCTTTGCTCTGGATTTATTTTATCGTGGCGTAATTGTGGACGTAACCTGTGCAACCCTAAAGCTAGCGCACTAAATAAATACATTACTATGAGTGGGTCTGATTGTGGGTGCGCTATTTCTATTTTCATTTCGTTTATTGCGCTTAATACTCGTGCTTGGCTATGCGTATTTAAGTTAAGTAATGGCGTATGTTGTTGGTTTAAATGGGTTGGTGTGTAATTTGGTAAGCGCATATTGGTATGCACGCGGTCTAAAAATGTTTGCGTAAACAATACAACATACCCTGTTGGTTGCTTACTAAAGTCGAACGCGTGCACTTGGTCGGGTTGCAAAAAAATAAGTGTGTTTGGCTCAAATGAATATTGTGTAAAATCAACCATGTGCTTTCCACTGCCCTGTTCTATATAAATAATCATATAAAACGAGACTCGATGCGGTATTTGCGGGTCGTGAGAAATTATATCTCGCTCATACAAATTACTAAGAGGCAATATTTCAAGCTCAGCTTGCGCTGACTTATCATGGTTAAAACCAATGTTAGGAATATCCATTCGGGCTTATTTTTTATGTGTTTTATAAAGTGTATGTGAGTTAGCTTTAGCTTATCAAGCACATTGCGATTTATTAACCCATTTTTTGTAAGGCTGATGCTTATCGTACAGTACATTAAAGATATACGTGTAAATGAGTATAAATACTAAAAAGCCTGCTTCTAATGCTGCAGCAGCCAGCCATGTAATATTTAAATACCAAGCGAGCACAGGCAGCGTTATTACAACCATACCCAGCTCAAAGCCACATGCGTGAGTAACACGAGTTAGTAAGCTGCGATCTTTTCGGTTATGCCCTGCTATTTTATCAAACACTATGTTGTAAATGTAGTTCCACAACATGGCAAAAATTGATAAACCAATACCTACTATTGCCATTTTTCCTGTTGCAAACCCACCAAAATAAACAGATGCAGGAACAATAATAAATAATGCAATCATCTCAAATATTAGGGCCTGAAAAATACGTTCTAATGTGTTCATGTATAAATAAGTTCTTTAGTGAATGACGAGACGGTTATTTTCATTCATTATTAAGATACATGTTAGTTAGCTGGTATCGGTAAAAGCGATATGTTTAGTATTGAACAACTTCAGGCATTTGTAGCTACTGTTGAGGCTGGATCGTTTTCGGCCGCAGCGCGTAGTTTAAGTAAAGCGCAGTCGGTAGTAAGTCAGCATATTATTAATTTAGAAATAGACTGTAATGCAACATTATTTGAGCGTACAGGGCGCTATCCACAATTAACGGATGCGGGTAAACAGTTACTACCTCAGGCTAAGGCTGTGCTTAATCAACACCAGCGATTAACAAGCTCTGCATTAGCACTAAACGAAAAAACACCAACCGAAATCACTATTGCACTTGACGAAGGGATCCCATTTAAAACTATCGCGAGTATTATTAGCAAGCTGCAAACTAAGTATCCTTATGTATCGCTTGAGTTTTTAAGTGCATCGAGCCATGACATAATTGACATGCTAAATAGCGAAAAGCCTATAACGGGTATTATTTTTAGTGAATTAAATATACCGAGTTACTTAGACTATGAATGTATTGGGGCGGTGAAATTTGATTTATATGTTGCTAAATCGCACCCTTTAGCGGGGGGCAGATGTGAAAATATGGATGGCCTTCGGCTACATCGACAACTTCTTCTTCGTTCGCGCAATACACAAACAAGCAGCTTTCAGCTAAAAATTAGCCCAGAGATTTGGTATGCCGATAATTACTTTGTATTACTCGAGCTAGCAATACAAGGTAACGGGTGGTGCTTATTACCAAACCATGTAGCTCTAGATTCAGTACAAAGTGGTGAGCTGGTTAAACTTCCTCTTGAGTTTGAAGAAATGGGTTGGTTGGCTAATGTTGATGTATTACAGCATCAGCGGCATAGTAATCAAAAAGTGTTTAAAGCGCTTCGAAGTGTATTACGAGGGCTGTTATAAAATTTCTATTGTGGGATATTATTTCCATAATGATTGGGCTTTTTACCTCTTTTTTAACTGCGCCGATAAAGCCAAAATAGCGTCATCAACACAGCGAATTAAACGACTAGAGGCAAAACACATGAAAGCAATTGGATATCAACAAAACTTACCTGTTTCAAACGAGCTATCACTTCAAGACATCGAACTTGAAATGCCAACAGCACACGGCCACGATATTTTAGTGGAAGTAAAAGCTGTATCTGTTAATCCGGCTGATTTTAAAATTCGTGAATCAATGCCAGCGCCAGAGGGCGAATACAAAGTACTTGGTTTTGATGCTACAGGCGTTGTTAAATCTGTTGGCGAAAATGTGTCTTTATTTAAACCAGGCGACAAAGTTTGGTATGCCGGCGATGTAACGCGTTCAGGTAGTAATGCACAGTTTCAATTAGTTGATGAGCGTATTGTAGGTAAAATGCCAACGACGTTATCTAACTTTGAAGCCGCAGCGCTTCCTCTCACTAGCCTTACCGCATGGGAGTTGTTGTTTGATAGATTAAACGTAGCTGAAAATGATGATTCTAAAAGTATTTTAGTGATTGGGGCTGCCGGCGGTGTAGGCTCAATTATGGTGCAACTGTTAAAGCAGCGCACTAAGCTTAAAATTATTGCTACAGCGTCTCGCGCCGAAACCACGTCGTGGTTAGAGGACTTAGGTGCCGATACTATTATTAATCACCGTAATTTATTAAGCGAAGAGTTTGCAGCTAAAAACTTAGGTGAAGTAGATTATGTTGTTAGCTTAAATAACACAGCTCAACACTTACCTGAAATAGTTAAAGTGATTAAGCCGCAGGGTAAGTTTGCACTGATTGACGACCCTGAAACGCTTGATATTATGCCATTCAAAACAAAATGTGTGTCGGTACATTGGGAACTTATGTTTACTCGTTCATTATTTAAAACAGACGATATGCAAGAGCAACACGTTATTTTAAATAATGTAGCGGCGATGATTGACGAAGGCCTGATTAAAACAACGTTTGGTGAGCATTTAGGCACTATTAACGCCGTTAATTTACGTAAAGCGCATCAGCATCTTGAAACGCAAACGGCTAAAGGTAAAGTTGTTTTAGAGGGTTTTTAAATAACCACTCTATAAATACATTTTGAGTATACAAAGCAAAGCCCCTAACGGGGCTTTTTTATATCTGTTATTTGTATAACTGTTTGTAATTAGGCATATGTTCAACCCAAAATGGCGGTGTACCAATATACTCTTGCACGGTTTTAATAAACTCACTTACCAATGGGGTTTGTTTACGATGAGGGTAAAGCGCGTAAATACCTGTGCCCATAGTTGATAGTTTATAATTAGTTAAAAGCGGCACAAGGCCCATTTTATCAATAGGTTCTTCTAAATTAAATAAATCGAGCATTACATACCCAAGCCCTGCTTTTACTGCATCGACCATAGCGCGTACATCACTCACTTTGTAATTGCCTTTCATTTTATGTATTTTTTGCTCATCACCATGAGGCTCAGTACTTAACTTAACTTGGTCGAGACTTACATCGCCATTGCCATAAATAATAGCGGGTAAAGCTAATAAATCCTCTGGTGTGGTAGGCATTCCGTGCTTTTTTATAAAATCATGTGATGCAACAAGCGCAAAGTGCATATTAGCAATTTTTTTAGCCATCAAATTAGAGTCGTTGAGTTTGCCTATTCTAAAGGCTAAATCGTAATGATCGGCAATAATATCGTTACGCTTATCGTCAAGCATCAAGGTTATTTTTACCTCAGGATACTTTTGCATAAATATATTAATAGCGGGCTGAATATACTGCTGACCAAAAAACATACCCGAGGTAATGCGTAAAATACCTTTTGGCTTTGCCTGATACGAGTCGGCTATGCTATGGATATCAGAAAGTGTATCAATAAGAATATGCGCTTGCGTTAAAATTTCCTCTCCTGCGGAGGTGAGCGAAAATGAGCGCGTTGAGCGATTTAACAGTTGCACACCTAAACTGGTTTCGAGCTTTTTAATTTGTTTAGACAGCGACGAATTATCCATATCATGCAGTGCTGCTGCTTTAGCAAATGAGCCTTGTTGCACTACATCTACAAATAACGTTAATTGATTAGTTATCGACATATCACTCTCCTAAATCCCAATAAGGAACATCGCCATAATAGCCACTGGTAAAGTCAACAAAAGCACGCACTTTACTGGGTAAAAACTGCCTATTAGCATACACCATGTAAAGCCCCATTGGCTCGGGCTCATAGTCTTTTAAAATGCGTACCACTTTACCTTGAGCCAGTGCCTCACCTGCTATAAACGTAGGCTGCATGGTAATACCGCCTCCTGCAATGGCTGTGTTTAGTAACAAATCACCGTTATTAGCTACTAAGTTACTTTCAAGCTTTAATTCATTTTTTAGCTCATCATAGCCTTTAAGTCTTTTTGTAGGCTCGGCGTGAGCATAGCGTAAATAGTTATGTTCTTGCAGCGCTTCTAATGTGGTTGGCGTGCCGTTTTGTTTTAAATAGGCAGGAGATGCAAATATTGCTAAGCGAATAGGCGCTACTTTCTTCGCTATTAATGTTGAGTTTTTTAACGTACCGATACGCAGTGCTATATCAATACCTTGCTCAACTATATCTACAAATTGATCGGTCAATCGTAAATCTATTTTTAAATTTGGATACTGCTTTTGAAAATCAACCAGTAACGTTGCCAAATGCTTAACCCCAAACGACATAGGCGCACTAATACTCAGCACGCCCGATACATTTTCGCTTAAGTTATTGAGTGAGTTTTCCATATCTTCAATATCAATAACGACCTGTTGGCAACGCTGATAATATTGGTTTCCGGCCTCTGTAACACTTACTTTTCGCGTTGTACGGTGCAATAAACGCGTGTGTAAATTGTCTTCCAACGCAGAAATATACTTGCTGACTAATTGCGGCGAAATATCGAGTTTATCGGCCGCTTTTGAAAACGATCCTTCTTGCACAACGGCTAAAAAGGCCTTCATAGTGGTTAGCTTATCCATTTTTAACAATATCTTGTTTGTAATTTATAAATAAATAGCACATTTATCACCAAATTAAAAAGTAATAAAATTGCTATATCAAAATAGACTCATTAGGTAATAGCATGACTCAGCCCGCTTTATTTATATCTCACGGCTCGCCAATGATGGCGGTACAGCAATCGGCAACCTCTGATTTTTTAACATCGCTTGGTCAAACTCTTAAAACACCGAGCGCTATTGTTATTTTTTCGGCGCACTTTGATATTGCTAACGATAAAACAACACACGACATAGTGATCACTGCCGGTAATGCACCGCAGACTATTCATGATTTTTATAATTTTCCTGCGCACATGTATCAAATTCAGTACCCAGCACCAGGTGAGCCCGTACTTGCCAATACCATTGCACAGCGTTTTAGCACTAAAGGTATTAAAGCTGTGCTTGATGCAAAGCAAGGGTGGGATCATGGCGTGTGGATACCACTGCGGTTAATGTATCCAGCGGCAAATATACCTATTGTGCAGGTGTCTATTAATACCCGTTTAGGCGCAAAGGCAATGTACGAATACGGGCAGTTACTTGCACCGCTTCGCGATCAAAATATATTAATTATTGGCTCAGGTGGCATTAGCCATAACCTACCCGAAATATTTAAAAAACCACCTACGCCTAATCGCGTTCAAATGGTTAATGAGTTTACTCAATGGGTTGAACAAACGCTTTTAGCGCAAAATACACCCGCGCTGTTAGATTATTTAAACCAAGCGCCCCACGTATTATTTAATCACCCTACCCAAGAGCACTTTTTACCACTTTTTGCGGCTATGGGAGCAGGTACAAATGAAGTTGAAAAAATATTTAGTGATATCGAAATGGGGGTTTTAGCGCTTGATGCGTATAAATTCACTTAAAAGGTTTGTATATGTAGGAGGGTTATTTAGTTTTTGGATTGGTTTTGCTTTTGCTTAAAGCTGCACGCAGGTTTTGTAACTCATTATAATAGAGCCAAGCGTTGTATCAATGCTCCAAGTTCAAGTGTTTTAAGCTTAAACTTGAACTTAGGGTGTTTAAATTAAAATTTAATAGTTTAAAGTACCACGAATTGGGTAATCATTTTTAGGATCGCGGATCCATGTAAGTCCACCTACCAAAGTTTTTAAATTTGGGCGACTAACAGGGTTATTTGCAATATCAATCACATGCAATTTACCGTGCTCATTGACTACAAATAGGCCCGGCTCACTAAAGTTATGATCGGTTTCTTTTGCAAAACGCGGTTTAGAAATATATAAACCAAGATCCTGCATCGACTCTTCAGTTAAGCCATATGCAATAGGGTACGAAATACTTAAGCTTGCCATGTGCTCCTCTAGTTGCGCTTTAGAGTCGCCCGATACTGCAATTATATCGATGCCTGCATCAGCCAGTGCCGACTTAACTTCTTCTAGCTCATTTAAAAAAGATGTACAAATAGGGCAATGTTTACCACGATAAACAAAAATAGCTTGCCACGGTAATCCATTTTCCGACTTTCCTAAATTAATTTCGCTGTCATCAATAAGCGTCACTTTTACTTGAGGAAATGTATCGCCAGGATGTAATTTTTGCGTGCTCATAAATAGCCTTAATTAATAATAGAATAAGATATCAACGACAAATATAAATTAATTTGAGCAAGTGTTCAATAATTAATTGAGCAATCGTTCAGTTTTGTTTATAGTGAGTTCAGCTACATCTATTTTATGATGTTTAATTAAAGCGCACTTATGGCTTACATCAATGTAAAAATTGGTACATTTAAGTGCACTGTTTGCACTCCCTAAAAGTTAGGATTTTATTATGATTAAAGTTTCAGTTCTATACCCAAATAAAGGCGATGCCCAATTTGATTTTGATTATTATTGCAATGTACATATACCTTTAATTACAGAGCTATTAGGGGATGCATTAATTAGTGGTTCTGTAGATGCCGGGCTTGCTGGCGGTGCACCAAACGAAGCGCCTGCATATATAGCGATGGGTCATCTTGTATTTGAATCGGTAGAATCATTTCAAAATTCATTTGGTCCACATACCGATAAAATTTTGGCCGACTTAGTCAACTTTACAAACACGCAACCACAAATCCAAATTAGCGAAATTAAGCTATAAATTTATATTCAAAATTAAGAGGGAAATATGGCAACTACACTCGCATTTGACGTATACGGCACGCTTATTAATACCCATGGTGTGCTGTCCTTACTCGACGACATGATTGGCGATAACGCCCAAGCATTTTCAAATACATGGCGCGAAAAACAACTAGAGTATTCGTTTAGGCGCGGCTTAATGCAAAATTATATTCCCTTTTCGCTATGTACAAAACACGCACTCGACTATGCGTGTTTAGCGCATAAAACACAGTTGAGTGACGCTCAAAAAACACAATTACTCGACAAATATAAAGTCTTGCCAGCATTCGACGATGTAAAAGCAGGCCTTAAACAATTAAAAGCACAAGACTATCGCTTGTTCGCATTTTCAAATGGTGCTGCCGATGCAGTAAATACTTTGCTAGAAACGGCAGGAATAAGTGAATACTTTGAAGGCGTAGTAAGCGCCGACGACGTTAAAACCTTTAAACCAAACCCAGGGGTTTATAGTCACTTTTTACGCGAAACCAATTCAACCGGCGCAAACACATGGCTTGTATCAAGCAACCCGTTTGATGTAACTGGCGCTATTTCGCATGGTATGCGCGCGGCGTGGATTCAACGATCTAAAGAGTCTATTTTCGATCCTTGGGAAATACAGCCAAATACCATCGCAACCGACTTACTCGATTTAAAAGCTAAATTAGAAAGCGTTAATTAATTTAACTACATCCCCTTTATGCTCGGTATTAAATTTTACATCGTCGGTGTAAAGGGGGTTTACGTTTTACCTATTTAGAGCAAGTTTTGTTTTTAAACGTAACTCTAACTACTAACTCCTGCCTTTATTAACTCAATCACCGTACTCATTCGTTTTGCCAATGGCCTGTTTCGGTGATGGCATACATAAATATTTTCGCTAATGGGGTTTGCTAAACAATGCGCTTTTATAAGTGCGGGTTTATTAAATGCACTTACTGCGTGTGCGGGTAAAACTGTAAAACCTAGCCCTAAGCTTACCGGCTCCAGTATTAAACTTATTTGATTACAAAATCCTGTGCACTTAATTTGGTCAACATGTTCAAACTCACCGTAGTTTTCGCTAAGTAAAAGCTGTGCATGGTGCTTTGCATCGGGGTGGCCAATAAAACCAAGCTCACATAAAGCCTCCCATGTTGTAACACCGATCAGTTAAGGTATTTTTGATCGGTTGACCGATCTTTTGGTTGCTTCACAATACCCTTATCATCTTTTG
>NZ_JADYXE010000071.1:0-14484 GCF_015864465.1 Pseudoalteromonas sp. SWN29 | reverse complement strand
TGGGGTAGAGCCAAATTTTTAAGGCTGCACTTAAAATTTTTCTTAAGTACCTACCTATGACATGGATGTAGGTAAGGGGCGTGAGCAGGACGCGAAAGCTTTACTCGGTTTTTACTTATTCTTACATGGATGTAAGCCAGTAGAATAACGCAGGAGCAGTTATCGAGCCCACTAGGTTACAAACCTCGCGCCGCGATTAAATGGCCCCGAGATTGAACAAATTTTAATCCTGAAAGGTCAACAGGCCCTAGAATAAAGTAAGGACGGGGCCACTCGAAAAATAAAAGTTTTTAAGTCATTACAGACATATTGTTATTTATGTTGTAAAGTTTGTGTTAACTGGCATTAAATTTGTATTAAAGAATGCTCTCAAGGACGGGGTGGAGTATGCAACGATGTGTTTTACGAAACACTGACATGCATGCGAAGAGCTAAGTTTTATAGCTCACAGCTTAAAAAAGTTAAACGCTTTCTTGTGAGAATGTTTAACTGAAATGTAGTGAAAAAACACTGCTTTCAGGATAACTAATACATGTTTATATATAAAAAAAATAACATAGGGCTTTTACTCAGCTTGCTAATGCTTTTATTTGGTACAGCATGCAGCGTTACGCCTGAAAAAAAAGCTATTGATGAACAATCTCAAAGTAACTCGCCTGATTACGTCTCAATTACAGCCTTGGAGCTTGCTCAGCTAAAAGATGCCGCAATGCAGTGGCAACAAGCCCGCGAGGGTATAGAGCGAATTTTAAGGTTAGAAAAAGAAATAACTTACCTCGTAAATCATATTGATATTATAAATAGTAAAGCTATAGCTCAGTCTAACCAAGGCTACAGCAGTAAGTCAGTACGCTCACCACGAACACACGTAATGTTAAATCACGCCAACAAGTTAAACAAAACGACAGTAATAAAAAACAAACTGTAAAATTAAATACACCTAAACATGTATTTGCTTTGCAGGTAGCTTCGGTTGACTCAGAACAAGGTGTGGCTAAAGCATGGCAAGAACTAAATACTAAAGCAGCGCCGTTGTTTAGAGACAAAATATTGACGAATGTAGAAACCGCTAAAATAAACGACAAAATGTTTTACAGGCTAAAGCTTGGTTCTTACCAAAACTTTAAAAATGCAAAAGCAGACTGCGCCGTATTCAAGCTTTATAAACTCGATTGCATAGTAAGTAACTATACCGATAAGCCTATAAAGCTGTAGTTAAAATAGAAACTTGCTTAAAATATATTTATCCATAAAATATATTCTTCATAATTTAACTCGCTTTTGGAAAAGTAAATGCTTTTAAAACCGATATTTAAAAGCATAGTGCTATTAACGGTACTTGCTTTAGCTGCATGTAACTCACCCCAGCAAGTTAAAACGACTCAAACCAACCCGCAATCGATTCTTATTGAGAAGTCTGATTTGGAGCTGCTTAAAGTTTCAGTCGCACAGTGGGAAAGCTCTCAACCTAAAGTAGAGCAGCTACTAAAGTTAGAAAATAAATTAACGCAGCTTGCTACTAATCTAAAACAGCTAAATGAGTTTGATGTTCTAAATACTCCTGTAAATGATGTAGTTAATAACGAGAGTGTATTAAAAACCCACTCGGTATTGTTTGCTTTGCAAATTGCCGCTTTTAAAAATAAAAATGCATTACAAAAGAAGCTCAGCGAATTCCAAGAAAAAATACCACAAAATATTATCTCACCCACTGAGGTAAATGTAGAAACCGTAAGAGTTAATAACACAACTTTTTATCGATTGAAGTTAGGTGCTTATAGCAATTCAGCGGATGCTAAAAGTGATTGTTTAGCACTAATAAAGCAACAAGTAGCATGTTTTGTTAGTTATTACGTTCAACAACCTTACAAACAGTAATTTTTAGGCATAATTATTGCTTTAACTCTTATATATTTAAAAGAGGATGGCAACTATGCGCCTGTTATTGCCCTTATTATTTGTAAACCTAGCAGCTTGTAGTTTAACGCCTCAGCCCGAGCCGAGTATCAGTACTAATGCTCCCAAAGCAGCTATGGCAGCCTACACAGTAAGTGATTACGTTAATAACTTAACAGCCCAACTTAATAATCTTCAAGGGCCGCTAAGTAGAAATGCACGTATTGGTGTAAGTAGCTTTTTTCTTGCCGATAAGATCGACTCAAAACTAATGACAGAGCAAGGTTCTGGTTTAAGCCAACAGATCCAAGAAAGTCTTTTAACTCAAATGACCCAACTGGGATATAACACCGTTGAGTATAGATTGGGAAACAGCTTAAATTTATCAGAACATGCCGACAGTATACTTAGTCGTGATTTAAATAAATTACGCGCTCGTCAGAATATTGACTTAATTATTACCGGCACAGTGACCCGTCAGCAACACGCTTATATTGTAAATGCGCGTTTGATAAATATTAATAATAAACAAGTTTTGTCTGCCGGCAGTACAGAGATCCCAATTAATGTAATGTGGGGTAATGAAAAAATACAGCAACGCGACGGCTACTTATACCGCAGCGAATACTAACCAGGAGCACAAAATGAGAAACCTATTAATTACCCTCTGTTTACCTTTGGGCTTTGGCTGTTCGCATATACTAAATGGTATGAATACTGGTACGGATGAGACCCAGGTTCAAAATAATAACCAAACAGCGCAACTCGTTAATAATCAGCGTGATGTTGCAGATCCGGTATCCAATGATCGTTTATTTCAATCGGACTTTGCTCAAAAAAATAGTCATACCAAGCCGGCTCCACCAATGCGAAAGAACATAAATCATTATGTACGCGGAATAATGCAAGACATGGTTGAAAACCTGCAATATGTTAATGGAAAAACATCATTAGCCGTTTCTAGCTTTGTATTTTTAGATGATGATTTTAATGATAGTAGTTTACTGGGGAATCAAATATCTGAAAGTTTCATGCACGAGCTACATAATTTTGGCATACCCGTTATTGACTTTAAAACAACCGACTACATGCGTGTTACACCTGAAGGAGACTTTGTATTTAGTCGAGATTATTTAGAGCTTAACCAAGATCAAAACTTTAAATACGTACTCGCTGGCACATTAGTAAGTAGTCAAGGAGGAGTTCTTGTAAACGCACGTATTATTGGACTGCAAAGCAAAGCCGTAGTAGGCACTGCGCAAGGTTTTATTCCACAGTCAGTTGTTGATGCACTTAATAGTAACTACCGCACTGATGGCATAATGCTTAAGCAAGCAAGCAAGTGAGGCTAACTATGTCGTATATACTAATTACTATCGTTGGATTTACTACTTTAATTGGGTTAACAGGCTGCTCAATGACGCAAAATAATGAGCATAACGAAAACACAACACGAACTGATTACACAGTAAACGGTGGTAATGATCAGCTTAATGTTGCTTATAACAATCAAGCAATACAATCGCAAGTTGAATATGATCCATCTCAGCAGTTCACACCACTTAAGCACCATAAAACACTTGCTAACTATGTAGAGCAAATGGCACTTGATTTGGTTGATACGCTTGAGTTTGAAAGCGATACCGACACCAATATTAATATTGCCGTTACTACCTTGGTCGATCTTGATTCGTCGCTTACTAAAAGTAATCAATTGGGTAATCAAATTTCTGAAACGTTAATTCATCAGTTACAAAAGTTTGGTTATGGCGTGGTTGATTTTAAAACAACCCAAACAATAGATGTAAATAGCCGTGGTGATTTTGCTTTTTCGCGTGATATTGAAAAGCTTAGCGAAGAGCAAATGGCGAGCCATGTATTAGCGGGCACATTAATTTATCGCAGTGATGCTGTTGTTGTAAATACACGTGTAATTAACGTGCATACAAAAAAAATTGTCGCGAGTAGCCGAAAACTAATCCCACTATATGTACTAAATAAAGAAGATATATACTTATCAAGTAATTAAGTTCAGTTGTTGCTTGATATAAAAAACCAGATGCCGTTATAATTCACACTTCTAAGCACACAGCTTATTTGTGGCCTCTTAGTTAAATGGATATAACGGCCCCCTCCTAAGGGGCAGTTGCAAGTTCGATTCTTGCAGGGGCTACCAATTAAATCAATGAGTTATAGTGGTTTATTCTAAGTTTCCAATCCTCATGTAGCACATATGTAGCATCATAATTTAAAGTCTTGTAGTCTAATTACTTACGCTACAGCTATCTCAGTGTAAGTATCGTTATACTGAAATAGTTTTAATAATAGCGAGTTGGACTAAAGTAACTAACTCCTAATATGATATTTCCAGATAATTATAATTGCTACAGGGTTAATAGATAAATAACTCGAAACGACTCTAAAATCTAGAGTGTAATATCATTTAGCTTTAAATAGATAAATCAATTACACTCCATAAATATATAATAAAATTGAAATTTGACAGACTAAAATAAACTAAGAAATAAGTTTAATCGCTTCACTCTTTAGTTGGATTTTCCTCTTGTCAGAAATCGCTGGAAGACATACACCTTCATTCCCAATAACATCCATTGGTCCATAATCATCGTAGTCTTTACCAGTATTTGCGTTTATTGCGCGTAAATTCGATTGTGTCGCATCAAGACCTAATTCCAAGCCTACGAAATACCATAGCCATTTTTCGTCATTATTATTTGAGAGCTCGATAATTTCGACTAAATTTTCGTGTGAATGAGATGTAAGCATTTCGGCTTTTAACCAATCTTGGTATATATGTGATGGGATTATTGGTATATCTGAGTTGTAATAATCTAAAACATAAAAAATGGAATCTATTACAAGGTATGGTTTAGCGGAGAAATAACTACTCCAGCAACGTTTTACCCCATCATCAAAGTATTTACTAATTACTTTTAAAATTGCAGGGCTCGGAAAGGCTTTTTTGTTACTAGCTTCAAATTTTTTTAGCAGTAACTCAAAAAGTTTATTATATGATGCAATTTGCTGGAATTGCTCTGCAATATTAAGCTGAAATTGATTAAGGTTTTCGTTTGCTAGCTTTTTTTTATACCAAAATTTGCCACTCCGATTGTCTGGGTTGTCTTTGTATTTGGCTAGTACTTGGGTAGTGAATATAAGGCTAATAAAGATAGCCTCCTTATTACCAGATTCGACTAAGAGCATTAAGGCATCGAGAGTATGCTTTGATTTTAGAATATCTTCATATGAGGCTTCACTATAAAATGTGTAGATATCTTCTAGTGAGATATTATTATATTGTTCCCATACTAGTTTAATATTTTGGTATATCTGCAATGATTCGGCGTTACTAAAGCCCATCTGCTTCATTCGATTGAAACATTGAATTTTGCTCTGTTCAAAATCGTTAACATAAAACTCAGGGGCAGCCTGGAGTGCAGCATAGCTTTTGAAACCGCAAAATGCTGCAAATGCTTCATATAGATGTGAATTTTTAATTGACGATGAAGACTTTTTTAACTCAGATAGGGTCGAAAAAAGAAGAGGTTTTAAATTTTTCATAAATATATCCAAATGCTTGAGACAGAGAAGCTCTGTTATCAATCATTGCAACACGCGATTACTACACGATCTCTCAAGCCATGTAAGTATTCATTAAAATTTAATAAGGTTAATCTTATTTTATTTTTACCTTTTCAGGTTGTTTGCTATTTTTCACTCACGTGCAGGTGTGGCTAGCGCCAAAAATAAATTAACTTATATAATTTTTTTAGTCAACGCTAACTAATCATATAATCTAAAAATTAGATTGTAGATGGCTTTTTACTGAGGTTGTTTAATTTAATCAAAATCTCCTGATTGCTTCAGCTAATTGCAAAATATAGAGTAAATATTATTAGTTAAGTACAGTTATTTACAGAACTCCAAGTAAGATCCTTTTTGCTATTCTGGCTAGTAGTTAGCTAAAGGTAATTTTTGGCTTTATGTTGCTGTTTGATATGAGCTAAAGCTTAGTTTAGAGCTTTAGCTATTTGAAATATTGTATTTAACTACAGCTTTATTTATTGATGATAGCTTTAGCTCTTTTTAGATAATAGGTAGCTTTAGCTAAAAAGTTATTACTTTTAGGTTATGCTTTTTCTACCTTCCATGAATAGTGCCTTGTGCTATTACCTTTTTACAAGCGGCTTTACCAGCGAACCATAAGCCCTTTACTTTGAGTATGAGTTCACCATCGTAGTAGCTTTGCAAACACTCGCCAGTTTCCTCAACGATGTTTAAATTGGTGTGTAATTTGATAGGTCTATCTTTTAGCTTTGTGTAAACCGCCCATAGCAAGTACATAGCCTTTCTAATCGCTATTATCCGCAGCGAAGCGAGCTTGTTCTAATGGGTTATCTTTTTTATCATTAAACATAGATCGTAAACGTCTTAATTCAGGCTAATTTATTGGAACTAGCGGATACACCAATATGACGCAGCGCATCAATAAGTTACACCACGAGTGAATGAACGTTATTAACTTTATACCGTTGTCATACTGACAAAATAAGTATTATTATGAATGGTTTTAAAAAAGCAGGTAGAGAAGAAACTACAATGAATTGATTACAGCTTTAAGTTATCATAAACCGCTCTACAAAGGATGGTTGATAGCCCACCATTTTATTAAAAATATTAGCGCTAAAAATGCAGGGAAAGAAAAATAATGGACAAAATAATACTTACATCTTTAGCTGCCGCACTAACAATAATGTTATCGGGGTGCGCATCTAAAGCACCTCAATCACAAGACGTTATTATTTCTACTCCGCTATTAAATAAAATATCAGACACTATTAGTGGCGCTAAGCTTTTATCTCAAGCTACGGGCACTTATACCGAAACGGTTACTGTAGAGCCTTTTGATGCTTATTATGGTGGTGTGCCAAATAGAACTGTATTTTACAAAAGTACAGGTGTGAATTTTGAATCGAATAATGACTCAGCAGTAAGCATTAACAACAGCTTAGGTGAGCCATTGCGTAGTCAAAATTATGTACAATATAACCCTGAAAAAGATGAAATATGTATCGATTTAATGATTTGCTACGATAGCTCAATTGTGAGCTTTACTTACTCCCGCGAAAAAACCTTAATGATCAGAAAAGACAGCCTACAACAAATCATTGAATACAATGGAAAAGTAGGGCGTATTCTTCGTTTTACATACAGAGAGTTTAGTGACTCGATGACTCAGAAACCATTTTCGAAAGATTTCACGATAGATTTAGGTGAAAACGATGATTTTGTGTTTAAAGGCGCTAAAATCAAAGTGCTTGAAGCATCAAAAAATAGTATTAAATACAAGGTTCTTTCTAACTTTGATAATACGCTGATTGCTGAATAATACCAACCTGTATAAATCTTTGACTAATTTAAAGAATTAAATTTCACTATAACGTCGTTAAAATTTTGCCTAGTTCTAGCATTATTTTCTTAACGTTAAATAGGCCCCATATAAGCAGATTAGTATAACTAATTTGTAAGTACTCAATAGTTAAATTTAATCTTTAGCTATAAATCCTTAGCTGCTCAGGCTTAAAAAACAGGCTTAAAGTTATAAGTAACGTGTTTATTTAAGCCATGGGTATGTTTGTGTATTTTTAGGTGAAAGCTTTTAACACTTCTTGCTCACATTTTTCACGCTCTGTAATCATTGCTTCAAAGTCAGCTTGAATTTGCGTTAGAACGGCTGGTGGATTAAGTCGTTTGATTCTTTTAAATTGAATGCTTTCTTCTTCATCATAGGCGAGTATTGCTAAAGTGATTTTTTCGCGTTCAATACCATTTGAAAATAATCCTTCTGCATTTAATTGCATAAGTACTTTTTCCATTGCTGTAAGCCATTGGTGCCAATTATCCATTGCTTCTATATCTGATTGAAACAGATCAATGCTGTTTTCTAGTTTTTGGCATTCTAGCGTTGTTTCATCAAAGTATTCTGAATAACTCTCAAGTGTCGGGTAGTCCTCAGGGTTCCATTTAGCCATGTAAAAGCTACTTACATCGTTGTTGTACTCTGTTTCAAATACTTCTTTTAAATCTGATAAAGTATTAAACATTGGAAGTAATGAGTAGCTGCCTGTGTGGTAAAAACCCATTACATAAAGATCGTTACCATATTTTTGAATGATGTCTTTAAATGCTTTTTTGGTATCTTGATAAAGTGTTTTTTCGAAGTTTTTAGTATCTAACATGAGGTCATTATTTCTTTTATGATTACAGAAATTTATATAAAAAAGTGAGTGATTAAAACTCACCCTGCAAAAAATAAAATAACCAGAGCTACTACTCTGGTTATTGTAAGTTAATATTAACCATCACTCGTAATTGTATTGATTAACTCACTCAGTACTGCCTCGGCTTTACTTGTTTCTACTTGGCAAGTACCGGCATTTAAGTGGCCACCACCATTATATTTTAAGCACAGCTCGCCAACATTGGTGTTCGAACTGCGGTTAGTGATTGATTTACCAACGGCATACACTACGTTTTGCTTTTTAAGGCCCCACATTTTATGAATCGAGATATTGCAGTCGGGGTACATTGCATAAATAACAAATCGATTTGTGGCGTAAATTGTTTCTTCTTGGGTTAAATCAAGGATCACTAAATTTTTATGTACGGTAGCGCATTGAGAAATTTGCTCTTTGGCTTTTTCGTTATGCTCGTTATATAAAGCAACACGTTCGGCTACGTCTTCCATTTTTAGAATGTCTTGTATGCTCTGATCTTTACACGCATCAATCAGTTTCATCATTAATTGGTAATTTGAAATTTTAAACTCGCGAAAACGGCCAAGTCCAGTTCGCGCATCCATAATAAAGTTCATTAATACCCAATCGGTTGGGTTTAATATTTCGTCTTTTGAAAACTGAGCAGCATCGCCTTTGTCTACCGCGTCCATCATTTCAACAGAAATATTTGGAAGCTTTTCAGCGCCGCCATAGTAGTCATAAACTACGCGAGCTGCTGATGGGGCTTCTGGATCAATGATATGATTTTTTATGTCGCTTGAGTTACGAACGGTTTCGCTAAGGTGATGATCAAATGCTATATGACAGCCTGCAACGTAGGGGAGGTTGGTCGTAATGTCGTTTTCGGTAATGTCTATTTTGCCGTCTTGCATGTCTTTTGGATGAACAAATAAAATATCGTCAATTAGGTCTAAGTCTTTAAGCAATACGGCACACACTAAGCCATCAAAATCGCTGCGAGTGACTAGTCTAAATTTATTATTGGGCATAGCTATTCCATCTTTTTAATTGAATTATCAATTAAGTGTAACAGCTAAAATTTTTTTTGAGAGATCAGCTTAAAAAAATTATAAAAAAAAGCCAAAACGTTAGTTTTGGCTTTTGCTTAGCAAGTTTGTATGTGTGGTAAATAGGTTATGCGCCTGGGCCACATTCCATACATGAATTTACAATGTCTGGGCCAAATTTAAGTTTGGCGTTTAAGTCGCGAAGGGCGGTGCGTAACCCTTCTTCAATTACTGGGTGGTAAAATGGCATATCAAGCATTTCTGGTACGGTCATTTTGTTTTGTACAGCCCATGCTAGTAAGTGAGCAATATGTTCGGCTTGTGGGCCAATAAACTCAGCACCTAAAAATAAGCCTGTACCTTGCTCTGCATATACACGCATATGACCTTTATTTTTTAGCATTACTCGGCTTCGGCCTTGATTTTCAAAGCTGACTTCGCCTACTTCAAAACAACCACATGGGCCTAATCGGTCAGTAATTTGCTTGTAGCTTTCGCCGACCATTGCTATTTGTGGGTCGCTAAATACGGCTGCAATTTTTGCTCTACGCAGACCTATACGTACATCTGGGAAGCGCCCTGCATTTTGGCCTGCGATAGCACCTTGGTCAGATGCTTCGTGTAGCAGTGGGAGCATGTTGCTTGCATCACCTGCTATGAATATATTCGATTCACCACATTGCATTGTGTGCGTGTCTGCGTGCGGTACGCCGCGTTCATCAAGCTCAATGCCGGTGTTTTCAAGGCCTAGTTTATCTACGTTAGGTACTCGGCCTGTGGCTGCAAGTACGTAGTCAAACTGTTCGGTGTGTTTTTCACCTTGTTTGTCGGTGTAAGTTAGCTGTGCTTTGTCGCCAACTTGCATCATGTCAGATACGTTCGAGTCGGTATCTACAAAAAATTCTTCAGCAAAAACAGTGTTTGCATAGTCTTTTACGACTGGATCTGTAAGTGGGCCAATTGCGCCGCCTACACCAAATAGTTTTACATTTACGCCTAGTCGGCTAAGTGCTTGGCCAATTTCAAGGCCTATAACACCAGGGCCAAATACAGCGACTGATTCTGGTAGGTCATCCCAATCAAATACGTCGTCGTTTATAATAAGTTTGTCGCCAAAGTTATTAAATACGCCAGGGTATGAAGGGCGTGAACCGGTAGCAATTACAAAGCGTTTTGCTGTAATAATTGTGTGGTCGTCTATTTGTACGCGGTTTGTGTCTAAAAATTGTGCGTAGCCACGAATTTTATCACCATCAGGTAATTCATCTACGGCTTCTACTACGAATCCTGCAAAACGATCTCGTTCACTTTTAACGCGTGCCATAACTGCTTTACCATCAATGACTGGCTTTGAGCTATGAACACCAAATGCAGGTGCCATTTCAATTGCGTGTGCGGCTTCGGCGGCTGCAATCAATAACTTGCTTGGCATACAACCAACACGTGCGCATGTTGTGCCGTATGGGCCTGATTCGATCATTAATACGTTTTGTGTAAACTGTTTAGCGTTACGGTAAGCACTTAAACCAGCAGTACCTGCGCCTATAACAACAACATCGGTTTGCAATTCTTTCATAGTATTTTTTCCTCTAATAAATAGGGGCATAAAAGCCCCTATTTTTTACCCACTAACTTTAGGTATCTAATTTACTTATTAATTAAGCAAAGTATTTTTCTAAGTCGTCTGAACCACCGATGTGTTTACCACCAATGAATATTTGTGGAACAGTCTCACGACCAGATACAGCTTTTAGACTTGTTAGTGATGCGCCTGCACCCATAACAATCTCTTCATATGCGAAGCCTTTTTCTGTAAGAAGCTCTTTCGCTTTTTTACAGAAAGGACAGCCAGGTTTAGTAAAGATGCTTACTGGTTCTGGTTTAGCTTGCTTAGGGTTGATGTAATCAAGCATTGTGTCTGCGTCAGATACTTCAAACGGGTCACCTGGTAAATCTGGTTCGATGAACATTTTGTCAATCACGCCATCTTTAACCAGCATAGAGTATCTCCAGCTACGCTTACCAAAACCTAGGTCGCTTTTATCTACTAACATGCCCATGCCGTCAGTAAATTCGCCGTTGCCGTCTGGTAATAAAGTAATGTTTTGCGCTTCTTGATGCTCAGCCCATGCGTTCATTACAAAGGTATCGTTTACTGATAAACATACAATTTCGTCAACGCCATTTTGCTTAAGTACGCCAGCTAATTCGTTGTAACGTGGTAAGTGAGTTGATGAACATGTTGGTGTGAATGCACCTGGTAGTGAAAACACGACAACCGTTTTACCTTTAAAAATGTCATCTGTAGTTACTGATTTCCATTCGTCGTTTTGACGAGTTGCAAATGTAACACTTGGGATTGTTTGACCTTCGATATTGTTTAACATAGTTTTTGTTCCTCTTGATTTGATGGAGCTATTATGGCGAATAAATAAATATAGTTCCAATCGTTTGTTTGTATTAAACTGATAGTTATAAACTATCACGTAGAGCTGAATATGAACTTAAAAGATTTTGAATATGTAAAAGCAATAGCGCAATATAAGCATTTTCGCAAAGCTGCCGATGCATGTTTTGTTAGCCAGCCTACATTAAGTGGTCAAGTAAAAAAACTCGAACATGAGCTTGGCGTTACTTTATTTGACCGTTCAACTAAACAAGTTACCTTAACAGCAAAAGGTGAACGTTTATTAACGCAAATAGAGATTATTTTAGAACAAACGCAAATACTCAAAGAACTTGCAGCTACTTCTAACGAGCCTCTACAAGGTAAATTAACTATTGGTATTATTCCTACCATAGCACCGTATTTACTGCCTGCGTTATTAACATCGATGAAAGCGGCATTTATTGATAGCCAGTTTTCGTTTATCGAAATGCAAACAGCCACTATTTTAGAGGCACTTGATAGCGGCGAACTCGACTTTGCTATTTTGGCCGATGTACCAGAGCTTAAAAGCTACCATACTATTAGTTTATACAAAGAAGATTTTTTAGTTGCTGTATCACATGACAACGCGCTTTCTAAACATAAAAAAGTAGCGCTTAGTGACCTGCAAGGTTCTAGCCTATTAATGTTAAGTGATGGTCATTGCTTTAAAGATCAAGCCCAAAAGTTTTGTTTTTCTGCAGGGGTCGATGTATCTAACCAGTATAAAGGTAATAGTTTAGAAACATTATTAGCGTTAGTGGCTATGGATGACGGTATTACATTTGTACCAAAGTTGGCATGTACCGACCGTGTAGGGATTGATTACTTGCCTATATTCCCTAATCAGCAGCGTAATGTGGTGTTTGCATGCAGAAAGCATTATCCGCATTTATCTGGTGTAGAACAATTGGGTGAGTGGTTATCGGCTCACCCTAATTTAAGAGCTAAATTAGCTAAAAAGGTTTAAAGATCTTGGCTGATTATTTCTACTACATCGTTAATTTGCACGCCAGGTAGCGGTTTATTGTCAATACTAACTGCTACTGCAGTTTGCTGGTAAAGCTGCTCAACGCGAATTTCATTTAGCGTGGTGATAGTGTGCGGCATTACATTACCTGCGGCATCGGTTAAATAGTTATGATGCGCAATACTAAGCGTCTGGCCTTTTTTCAAACCATGGGCTTTACCTAAGTTGATAACGATTTTGCTATTTTCCATGTGCATTATTTTGCCTTGAGTTGGCAAACACGCCATGGCGGCTTGAATATCATAACTTACCGATTGGTTGATATCGGTTATGCTTTGCCCATAAGGCGATTGCCAAAATCTATCACTATTGACATCAACTATGGTTGTTTTTTCAAACGGCCAAATTGCTTGAGTATGGTAACTATTTTGCCAAAGTTGCTCATAGGTAGTGCCATCAAATAGTGCAAATTCAATGTTGTAACTGCGCTCATACGCCTCGTCTTGCCAAAATGCGTAATCGTTATTAAGTTTGTCGCTGGTCGAAAGGCTGGTTATTTGGCTAAGCAGGACATATTGAGCATTACTGCGCGAGGATATTTCTTCTAATTGGGCGTTTGAATAGTCGTGCTGCTGCGAAAAGTACTTATCTACGCTTATTGCATTATTATAGTAAGCAATAGGTACTGCGCTCATTTTTGATTTTTGCAGGGAGGTAAAAATATTTTTGCTAATCGCTTTGCTTACGTCAAATATTTGACCCATTTTAGCGTGTTCACGATGAACAAGTTGGCTTTGCGTAACGGCCACAAATTTATTAAAGCTATTTTGTGGGCATTGCTCTGTTTGAGAAAAAATATCGAGCCGTAATGTAACGGCAAATTTATTGTCGTATTTATTTTCGCTGACGAGTTCAATTTTTTGAATTTCGCCGTGACTGCTAATTTTTAGCTGATCTTGCATTAACACGCCATCTACCAAGGTTTGCACAGAGCTAACCCGCGCGCCAGAGAATACTAGCGCTTGTGTAATTGCATCTTTTATAGCAGCAGATTTAGCAGCGCTCGTATCACCATTTTGAACGTTCGCATGGCCCGTTGATTCATACCACTGCGCTTTAGTAAAAGGTGAGAAAGTTAATAATGCCGTTGCACTTAACCCTGCAAATGCCAATGATAAAAACGACTTCATACTTTTACTCCAATTAAACGTTAGCTATTAACTAGGTAGAGCAAGGAGTGTACCAATGTTATTTGGTAATTATTAGTAATGCTATAAATGGCATTAAACGTGCATATGTACTGCTAATTACAATACTAGGGCTAGATGCTATGCGAGCAATTTCATTACTTATTACACTTGGGTGTTTAACCATAGGTGGTTGTAGCAGCGTTTTTGATAAGCATGTTGAATATAAATATGTAGAGCCAAATAATTACCCAGTTTTAAAAGCGATAGGATATGCACCTATTAGCTTACAAAAAGGCGCTAACGCGTCGCAAAAGCAACTTATGGCAATTAAGGCTTCTAAGCTTGAGGCTTACCGCGAGCTTACTGAGCAAGTATATGGGCAAAAAATTACCGCAGGAACAACAGTGGAAGGCTCAATAGCTCAAGACGATTACTTAGAAAGCAAAGTACAGGGCCTTATTAAAGGTGCACAAATAATTAAAACTTACGCCGTAGATGATACTTATGTAACCGAGCTTGAGCTCAACATGAAGCGTGTGCACGATTTATACATTGGCGAAGTAAAACCACGCGAAGTTAAAAAGGTAACGTACTACTAGGGGCTGTTGATCTTTGTAGTACATATATTAATCAGCCCACATTGGTAGCCACATCATAGTGAATGCTAAAGCGA